>JBDLJP010000026.1:0-12924 GCA_039714295.1 Candidatus Fermentibacterota bacterium | reverse complement strand
CGAAAACGGGGGGGGGGTGCCATAATAATGTCCTTTCCAGCGCGGAAAGGGATATTTATGTCTGGCTGGGTTATTCCTGACTGCGCAGTGTTACTGAATGATGTCAGTTCATTTACCTGCAATAAGAATACATCATATTTTTAGTGGTTGTCAAGGAAATCTAAATATGCGGACACAGCCACAGAAGAGTTATTGGCAAGGCGGAGCACCTTGAGAAGGGCAGTAATCCCCGCTTCGTTGTAACCAGACCTGCGATGCCGGAGTGTATCAAATGCGAAAAGGGTAGAAAAATACGTCTGACATTACTTAAAACTCAAATCAGGCGACTTCAGGCCACTCTACGAAAAGCTGGTGACGGATGTGGTTTGAGAATCAGCATCAAGAATGAGGTTGATCCCCTGTAGTTTATTGAGATACTTGTAATTCTAAACATAGTCAAGATGGTTGTGAAATCCATGAGCTGCGTGAAAAGCTGTGAATAGCAGGAAGGGATGAAAGCGGTGACATTAAATTAAATGTCACCGCTTCTTCTGATTATTGAAACAGTACTGTCAGCGTCCGCTGCCGGTGGTTCCGGTGGTTCCGGTAGTTCCTGTGGTGCTCGATGTGCCTCTGCCGCCGGACGATGTGCCGGATGAGGTGCTGGATCCTCTTGTAGAACCGGCTTCTGTTCCTGTGTACCGCATATTCTCGACGGTATAGCTGAGGCTTGCGACCGTATCCTGAAGGTCTTCAAGGTCGGCTTTCAGTGAATCATTTTCCATTGTAAGGCTGTCGAGGGATAGAACCAGCAGTTCGATGGATTCATCAAGTACGGTGATACTGTCGGAAAGGTTCGCGCTGAGAAGATCCATGGAATCCTGGAGACCCTCGATATCGGCGATTCCAAGAACCTTCTCCTCCTCATGTTCCCCGACAGGAGTATCAGGAGGAGTTCTAAGCTCCGTGGTGACATGAGTAATATCTGATACGTCACCATGTTCCAGAGCAGTTACCCTTACATCGATTACTTCAAGATCTTCCTCGAGCATGTCAACCTGATCTACAATATCAGAATCATCGTAGGCTGTTGTTTCTTCCAGCTCATCAACTCTTTCTGAAAGCTCTCCAACACCGGGCATATCACATCCCAGCAGCAGAATTACAGCAAAAACAAGAAAGTACTTCATTTAGAACCCTCCCCATCTTTCTTTTCGCAGAAGACTTCTGCGGTGTAAGTAAATATCTGAACACCATCCCGCTTCCAGCAGTCTGGCGGAAGCCCTGCTTTAAGGCATGTATGGTTTAGAAATGTTTCTCTGTCCCATCCGGCTTCAGTGGCAACCTGGGGAAGAAGTGTTCCTGACCTGAATCCGGACTTGATGTATATCCCATGTTCTCCGGGTACGACATCGGCAGGATCTGCCGGTATCATGGGAGTAAGAAGAGATATGTCAATTTCCAGATCATCGACTTCATAGGGTTCGACTGGCGAAAATCTCGGATCCCGAACGGCCGCTGAAGCAGCCATCTCGATTATCGTTTTACCAAGTGACCCCATACCGATGAAATGCCCTATGCAACCCCTCAGAGCTCCGTTCCTGCTGATTGTTACGAAGGCGCCTCCGTCCCTCGAGAATACTTCTCCATCCGGTACTGCGGGAAGAGTCTTCCCGGAAGCGGCGGCAGATATCGTCTTTCTTGCGAGATCGATAACACTTTTTCTATCGGCCTCAGATGTCATTTTCCAGCCTCCGTTCCGCAGAAACCCGCGAAGTAGCCGACTACTGAACTTCTGTCTCCGCTTGCGGCGGCGGATGTCTCCCACATTATCCTGCCGAACCTTGTCTGCTTCATTACAGCCGCATAATTCATAAGGGTGAGTATTGGGCCTGTTCCGCAGGCCTCACCGCCTTCCGCGAGCGCAACCTCCATATTATGCGGATCTCCGGTTAAGAATGCGTTAATGACTTTTTCGTCCTTTTTCTCAGCTGCAGCAAGTGAGTGGTAATGGGAGAGATCGCTTGACGCTACTATCAGGGTTCTGCCCATACCTCGCGCAGCATCGGAGATCATCCCGGCCAGCTGTTTTGAATAATCAGTTGAAACGGATCCCTGAAGGATCACTGCTATTGATGAATCCGGCCACCTTACCTGAATAAAGGGTATCTGCACTTCCGCTGAATGTTCGCTGCGGTGAGCCGGCGGCTGGAAGGTCAGACCGGCCTGGAGAAGTCTGGATGTGATCTCCCGGTCCACCGGTGCAGTTCCGAGAGGTGTTTCATAACCCTCCCCGTCGTACACCGAAGCGCCCATAACCGGATAACGGTGCGGCGGAGCAATGATGATAATGTTTCTTACATCATCCGGCGCGGATGCGAACGCGGCACCGGCTACAGCCCCTGAGTAAACGTATCCGGCATGAGGGCTGACAATACCGGTTACTGAATCATCGGCCTGTCTTCCCGACCCGGATATGAGAGATCTGACAAGCTCTTTGAGTGTTTCCCTGCCTGCAGGATAGAACATACCTGCTACTGCAGGTTTCCGTATCACTCTCCGCTTCTTTGCATCATATCGTCCATCGAGTAAATTCCAGGCGACTTTCCATTTACATATTCAGCAGCCCTGAGGGCTCCGGCTGCGAAAGTTCTTCTTCCGGTTGCCGAATGAGAGAGCAGAAGCCTTTCCCCTTTTCCAAGAAGATGCAGCTCATGATCACCCGCTACGTCTCCGCCCCGGATGGAATGAATCCCCGTTTCAGCTGCAGATCTCGGTCCGGCAGCACCTGATCTGCCGAACACTTTACGACTGCCGCCGCCGCTGTTCTCCCAGATTCCGGCAAGTGTCAGAGCGGTTCCGCTGGGACTGTCTATTTTTCCCGAGTGATGGCATTCAACGATCTCCAGATCAAAATCCTCTGCAAGCATCTCTCCTGCGTACGCCAGAAGCTTCCCCAGAACGTAAACACCGACACTCATATTCGATGAAGCGAAGACAGCACGCACTTTCGCCCATTCGGCAAGCAGTTCCATTTCAGGGTAGCCCAGACCGGTTGTGCCGGTAACCAGGGCTGCAGAGCTGCCGGATAGCAGCCTGTCAAGATCCTTCCATGCGGAAGGAAGAGAAAAATCCAGAACCACGTCAACCTCTTCCGGAAGGGGAACATCGACCCTGATGCCAGGTGAGATCACATCATAGCAAGCTACAACAGAATCGCCTGCCTCCTCCCGCAGAAGCCTGCCCATCCTTCCCTCGCTTCCAAATACGCAGAGCTTCATCTGATGATACCTGCCTCTTTCAGTACCCCTTCAAGTTCCGGGACCAGCTCCCCTGTCATTGAGACCAGGGGAAGACGGAGTTCATCATTTATAAGACCCATCATGGATAACGCTTTCTTAACAGGGATGGGATTCGTCTCAAGGAACATCGCCTTTATTACAGGATAGAGTTTCGCCTGCAGAGCGCGTGCGGGTTCAAGCTCTCCCGATGCGGTCAGTGATACAAGATCCGACATTTCGGATGGTGCTATGTTGGAAACAACAGATATCACTCCGGAACCGCCAAGGGCTACCTGAGCCATGACGAGAGGGTCATCTCCGCTTAAAATCGTGATATCGCAGAGATTCCGGATAGCTGTAACCCGCTCTGCGGAGCCAGCCGCATCTTTGATGGCTGCGATGCGGGGATGCTGTGAAAGAACCGCTATTGTCGAAGGGAGCATATTGCTGCCTGTCCTGCCTGGCACGTTGTAAAGTATCACGGGGCAGTTAACTGCATCGGCAACCCTTGTATAGTGCTCGATCTGCCCCCGCGGAGTAGGCTTATTGTAGTAAGGTGTTATAAGAAGAACTCCATCCACACCCATGGCGTCGGCTTCTCTGGAGAGTGCTATTGACGAAGCCGTAGCGTTGGTTCCAGTTCCCGCGATCACGGGAACCCTTCCTTCCGCCGCCTCCAGCACTTTCTCTATGACCAGCAGCTGTTCCGGAGTGGTCAGAGTTGCCGCTTCACCGGTGCACCCACAAGCCAGCAGACCATCTATCCCCTTTTCTATCTGCCAGTTTACAAGACCTTTCAGGGAATCCTCGTCCACAGCCCCGTTCCGAAAAGGTGTTACCAGAGCGGTTATAGCGCCGCTGAACATGGCTACTTCCCGCTATCGAGAGTTTTCAGGAAGGGTTTAAGCAGCTCTATCGGAAGCGGGAATATAGTCGTGGAATTGTTCTCCACAGCTATCTCCGAAAGAGTCTGGAGGTAGCGAAGCTGCAGAGCAACAGGATGAGCATCTATCACATCAGCGGCCTCGGCAAGTTTCGCTGCAGCCTGAAATTCGGCATCAGCCCTTATTACCTTGGCTCTTCTGTCTCTCTCCGCCTCGGCCTGCTTTGCCATGACCCTCTGCATATCCTCCGGAAGGTCCACATGTTTAACCTCTACAGTGCTTACCTTTATGCCCCAGGGATCCGTCATTCTGTCAAGGATGTCCTGAAGCTTGGCGTTGATCTCGTCTCTTTTTGCAAGAAGCTCATCGAGCGTTGCCTCGCCAAGAACACTTCTTAGAGTGGTCTGAGCAAGCTGGCTTGTAGCGTAGATGTAATTCTCTACTTCCAGAATGGCTTTCTTTGGGTCAATAACCCTGAAATAAACAACCGCGTTGACCCGTACAGATACGTTATCATGGGTTATAACGTCCTGTGGAGGCACATCCATGGCAACCACCCGGAGATCAACCCGCCTGATATGATCGATCAGGGGCCAGACTATTATCAGCCCCGGTCCCTTCAGGCCTATCACCTTACCCAGTCTGAATATAACACCCCTCTGATATTCCCTCAGCACTTTAAGCGCTGATACCAGGAAAAGGAACAGTATCACCACAACAACCATTATTCCAGGATACATTTTGAATCCCCCTTCTATGCGACAGTTAGAATTTATTCAGTTTCAACTTCCAGTATCATTGAGTCTTCCTCGATACCCACTATTCTCACCGCTGTTCCCTCTTCAAGAACGGTTGATCTTACAGCTGGAAAGCACCACCATAGCTCTCCCCTCACCTCAACTATAGACCTGTCCATAAAGCCTGAGGCTTTTCTGATTATCCCCGTTTCACCTATCATCGCCCTCTCGCCCGTCACCTTCGGTGACTTCTGAGCTTTCAGCCCGAGATAGAGCTGAATAAGTCCGAGGAGCAGCAGCACAGCAAAACCTGTTATTGCGAGCGGAATTATATCCACATCTATCGGAATCCGATTAATCAGCATCAGTCCATCCTCCAATCCGAAGCGGTCTCTATACCCTTGATCCTGAGATCCAGTTTAGTGGGATTTGATGCCGTAGCAAGGGCTGTATCCTTGTCTATCTTATTATTACGGAGAAGATTGTACAGAGCCATATCAAAGGTCTGCATACCGTACTGTGAGTAACTCTTCTCCATGGTTTCTGTCAGAAGGTAGGTTTTTTCGGGATTTATGATGCATGCGTTAACAGTTGATGATTGCACCAGGACCTCCGCTGCCAGAACTCTTCCGTCATCCTCATCTTTTGCGGGAAGAAGCCTCTGCGACACTCTTCCGCTTATCAGCTGACCGAGCTGCAGTCTGATAAGATGCTGCTGCCCCTGGGGAAACACATCGATGATTCTGGATATCGTTTCCATTGCATTGGTCGTATGTAGAGTACTGAGTACAAGATGACCTGTCTCCGCGCCAATAAGAGCTGTAGAGATCGATTCGGCATCCCTCATTTCTCCTATAAGGATTACATCCGGATCCTGTCTGAATACCGCTCTGAGACCGCTGCTCCAGTCTTTAGTATCGATCCCCACTTCCCTCTGGCAAATGGTGCAGTTTATGTCGGAATGAATAAATTCGATGGGGTCTTCTATTGTTACGATATGAGCGGAGCGGTTCATGTTGATATGATTAATCATCGCTGCTATCGTCGTTGATTTTCCAGTTCCCGTTGCTCCGGTCACGAGGACAAGACCCCGCTGCTCCATGGAAATATTCTTCACAACTTCCGGAAGACCGAGATCATCCAGAACTGGAACTTCAAAAGGTATTTTTCTCATGACCATAGCCGGCGTTCCGCGCTGATAATAAATATTGACTCTGAACCTTGCCTGGTCCGCAAGTGAGTAGCTCAGATCAAGTTCATTGCCCTGGGCATACTCCTGGGCCTGAGAATCTGTGATCATTTCACGGATGAGACGCTGCAGATGATCAACCCTCATTGTATCGAATTCCTCTACATGTACTATCTCACCCCCTTTTCTGATTATCGGTTTACTGCCTACTTTGAAGTGCATGTCGCTTACATCATAATCAAGCACAGCTTTCAGAAGTTTGTCGATAGCTTTTTCATCTGACATACAAATCATTCTCCCTGATGTAGTTCCTGACACTGTCAGGTACAAGATAGCGTGTATTGAACTGTCTGGCAAACCTCTCTCTGAGATCGTATGATGAAATAGCGGTGCCGGGGATCTCAAATGTATCTACAATGGATCTATACTTTACATCAATGGAATCGGCTTTGTATCCGGGTCTGGTACCCGCTACCATTTTCGCCATTCGCGATATACGCTGCGGATCCTTCCAGGTATGAAGTTCCATCAGACTGTCCATACCCATGATAAAGCAGATATTCATACCGGTTCCTGTGAGCTTCTCTATGAGATTGACTGTCCAGGATGGTTCGTCGAATGGTTCCAGATCAGCCGCTGACAGCTCTGGTGAATCGGCAACAGCGAGCTCAGTCATGCGGAAACGGTGTTTGAAAGGGGTTATCTGTCTTCCGGGTTTATGCGGAGGATATCGTGCGGGAACAAGCAGTACCGATTCGAGATCATAGTGCCGGCAGGCTTCCAGTGCAAGAAGAAGATGACCGAAATGGGGAGGGTCAAATGTCCCGCCCAGAAGACCGGTCATCTCACAGTTCATCCAGTTTGGATTGTACTTCGATCATCTGTTCTTCATTCAGTTCGCACTCATTCATAGCTCTGCGATAGTAGTCCCTGGCAGCATACTCGTTGTCCTGTTCGAAATAGAGGTCTCCAAGGGAGATAAGCACCTCCGCTTTGCAATCGGTATCACCGTAATCGTCCAGGGCTTCCAGAAAGTAGATCAGAGAGGCGCTGTACTTATCGCGTCTTGCATAGAACTGACCAATGAACAACGCTCTTCTGGCAAGATGATTATTGATCTCATCCATAAGATTTTCTGCATCCGCAATAAGCGATGAGCCTGGATACCCGGCGAAGAAATCGTCCAGTTCAAGCATACAGTTCAGCACAGGAGTCAGGTCTTTCCTGTAATCCTGGCGCTGGTTCCACCAGACCATAGCCGACTGAAAAGCGCAATCGTCGGACCACTGGCTTCGGCTGTATTCTCTTTCCACTTTGTCGAAGTAGAACAGAGCATCTGCCCAGTACCTGCTGCCGGCCTCGGACATACCAAGCCGGTAAATGTAGTAATCTATTCTGGAGGATCCCGGATACATAAACATCAATTCAGTATACAATCTTGACGCGGCTCTGAAATCTGACTCCCGGAATGCTTCTTCGGCCAGTTCTTCCACCTGCTCAAGATTCATGCCTTCGGTGTTATACGATCTTCCACAAGCCGCAGCGAGCAGCATGGCGACCGTAAGTGCAACAATGTTCCTTCTCATTCAGATATCCTACTCCATCCGTTCGTAATCGAAAATTAAAGAATCTTTTCTTGCCGCTGCAAGCAAAGCAAACTGTGAAGATGAGCCCGGTGAAACAGTACACGCTCTTCTATACCAGAGAAGGGCACTTTCAACATCTCCGTTCTCCTCCTCCATAAGCCCGAAAATGTAAGCAGACTCGATCCTCTCTCCCGAAAAATTCGAATTCCATACCTCAAGAAGCTTTTCTCTGGCGAGGGTCTGACGGTTTTCAGCAATATCCGATTCCGCAGCTTCAAGGAGAAGACGAATTCTTCTGAGGCGTGCATCCGGTTGTATCCCGCCAAGCCTGTCAAGTTCCGTGAGAACCGCAAGTTCCTGCTCGGTACGGGATGTATAGGGCAATAGAGCAGCCTTTGCCCTGAGAACATCCTCCCGCAGATCTGTTCTTGGTCTGGGAATTCTGTCAAGTTCAACAAGAAAAATCTCTGCTGTGATCATGAGTATACTGTCTGCGGCGGCTGAACCTGTAAGGGTATCCGGGATCTCTGCAAGAAGCTCAAGATGGTTCCCCGCGTAGATACCCCTGAAAAGCCATTCGGATTCGAAGACATCGTGAATGTCGTAATTCAGTGCGCTTCCAAAACAGTGAAATGCCTGAAGGGAATCTGAATCTCTTGCCATTTCCCAGCCCAGTCTTCTCCACAGCTCGCCGATTTCCCTCGGATTGATATCACCGGAATGATCCGAGAGTAAAGTTAACGCTACTTTTGCCTTCTGTCTGTACAGCGTATTTCTTTCCGTCTGCGCGGCCAGGACAGCAGTCTCGGCATAATCCAGCAACAGCCTAGGCTGGCTGTCTCCGTGAGCTACCGCTTCTTCAAAGAGCATTACAGCCTGTACATAGTTTCCCGAGCGCCTGAGCAACCCTGCTTCTTCAAGTATGTCTCTGTCCGCATTCCCATCACCGCACCCTGCAGATAGAAGAAACAGCAGCAGAAACAGGCTCAGCGCTATTACAGTTCGCGTCACTTAAACTGATTACTCAGCGCGGCTGGAGTAGAACAGGTAAACGAGGCTTGCAACAACAGAGGATACGATTATGGGCTCAAGTATTCCACCACCCCTGTTCTCGGGGAGTTCACCCGACAGCCAGTCCCATTCTTCCGATCCGTTAAGAACTTCTGCATCGGACCAGGATATCATATCTTCTTCGACTCCGTTTGTTCTAAGTGTCATGAGTACGCTTCTGTCTGTATCGTACAGAGTGAATGAGAGTTCGCACGTGGCAATTCTATCAACCCGTTTTGAACCTACTATCCAGGGTCTGCTTATATCTCCATATTCCACAACCAGTTCCATAGGTCTTACACTCAGGAGAATAGCGGAACTGTCCGAGCCTGCGTCCCGCTGAAATACCGTTATTCCATTATCGTGGAGAACGGAAGAAATGGTCTGTTCTATGAACCAGTTCCCGGAGTGCTCTCCGAGAACCTCGATCTGGATAATATCGGCTCCCCGGGAAGAAAGATTCTCCGGAAGCTCCTGGAGAGCGAGCTGGATCGCGTCTTCTGCCAGTTCCATATTCGACGGAGCCAGAGCAAGCAAAGCGGTCATCAGAATAGTATACATATCTGTTCCTTCATATTAGCACTTGAACTCAATCTGAAATCCTTATCCTGAACTTCAGACAACACGACAAAACGATAACTTCACATAGGACTAAAGATAAAACCCGGGGATGTGATACGCCACACCCGTCATCTCAGTACTTCAGCAATAAGATCGGATCCTGTCCCTCCTGTTATTCTGCATCTAACGATACTCCCCGGTTCGACTTTTCTATCAAAACAGCATGCTCCATCGACCCCGGGCGCATCAAGCCGGGAATGCCCCAGCAGTGGTGTATCAGCTAGAATATCCATTATCTCTCCATCCAGTCTGTCAGCCCAGACGATGTTATGTTCGTCCGCCGAATCGCCTATTCTCGACAGTCTTGACTGAACAGTACCCGCATCGGGAATATCTTCTGAGGATTGTTTTGAATACTCCATCGTTCCCTCTTCCGGCCAGTACGGAAATGCGGCGATAGTCCTGATACAGCGGTATTGAGAAAGAAATTCTGTAAGTTCATTAAAATCGTCTTCGGTCTCACCCGGATATCCCGCTATCAGTGTTGTTCTTACAGAAAGCACCTTATCGAAATTCTCAAATTCATCGAAAAGTTTCCTCAGGTTATCACCAGTATAGGGTCTGCCCATCCTCTTCAGTATCCTGTCTGAAACATGCTGCACAGGCATATCAATGTACGGCATCACGTTCTCATGCTCCGCGAGAAGCGCAAGATAATCAGCGGGAAAATATGCCGGATGAATGTAGTAAAGCCTGAACCAGATATCGGGGTGCGTACCGGCAAGCCGGGAGATCAGCCACGAAATGGAATCGTTACCGTATTTCCAGCTAGCGGTATCCTGACCGACAATTCCTATCTCAACCGCTCCCTGCTGCACAAGATGCTCTGCATCCGTCAGTATCTCCTCCGGACTTCTGTCTCTTCTTGGACCTCGTATGAGAGGAATTGTACAGTAGGAGCAGTTGTTGGAGCATCCTTCAGATATTTTAAGATACCTGCAGATACTGCCTCCGGCAGATTCAGGTATGGACGACTTCAGAGAAAGGTACTCCTGAAGACGGTGTGTATCTCCCGGACCGACTATTAGATCAAAGCCCTCAAGCCCGCCGGATCCGTCATCTGGATATCTGCCGGGAAGGCAGCCCGCCAGAATCAGCACTCTTCCCGCCCTTTCATCCTTCCATTCCAGAGCCTGCTGGATGGCCTCAAGGGATTCTTCAACCGCGGGTTTAATAAATGCGCATGTATTGACAAGAAGCAGATCAGCATTCTCAAGGTTTCCGGTTACCGCCCATCCGGCGCCGGTCAGGCAGCCCGCAAAGGAATCCGAATCAGCTTCATTCTTCGGGCAGCCCAGGGTCAGAAAGAATGCTTCCTGCAAACTACATCTCCTCAGGATTCACAACAGTATATCCATCGGGCAGAATCAGCTGGAAAGTATTTTCGGGACAGGTAACAGCTGTTGTAAGGTTCCAGATCGAATAATCCGTTCTGTTACCGTTATAATCGGTCGTACAGAACAGGAAAGGCAGGCTGTCTGAAAGAGTATAACCTACTTTCATACGGCTTATTCCCTCCCCGAAATCACCTTCAAGCAGAACGATCAGGCTGTCGCCTTCCATCTGCACTGATTCGGTAACTGTTGTATCGGAACTCTGTTCCAGTATGTGCAGAAAGCTGCCTGGCTCTCCGGATGTATAAAGGATAACCTGCTGAAGATCAGCTTCTATCGTATACAGGACTGACCCGTCAAAACCCTTGGCTGCTCCGGCAGGTTCGGTATAGGAAAGCAGAAAGAGATTGGGATGCCCCAGATACAGCGTTCCAGATGATATTTCCTCTTCCAGCGTAAGCGCCCAGAAATCAGTCTGAGTAAACGAACCGGTCAGGAATTCGGTATTTCTCAGCTTCTCAAGAAGAGGGTTTATGGACGATGAAGCAGTCATGGAAAGCAGCAGACAGAGGTACAGCATATTAATTCCTTGTGTAATGGTCAGGGGTCAACGGAATGATTCTGAAGAAAAGAGCTGTCAACCATCGCATCGGATCCTATTACAATAACAATTCCGGAATGCCCGGGTGCAACAGTTGATATTATGTCTCCTCCGGGCTGGACTGGTATTGAGGAGTGCGATGACAGCCATGAGGATAGAGAATCTGAGACGATAAATGCCTGATCCTCCAGGCCATCAGGGTAAAGAACAAGGGTTACATCAGGTGCTCCGGCATCTTCGATCGTCATGGGAGGAGTGCCGGTATGGATAATGAGCGTTTCAAGCTGCAGAACCGTGGAGAATACGGACGGTATGCCGACAACAGCAACAGAAGGGAAGATAAGAGGTATGCCGCTGTCACTCTCAACGGGATTTTCGAGTACACCTGTCAGTTCGTATTCTATCCTCCTTACCGCAAGCTGAGCATCACCATTGAGGTGAGATTCGGGGAAACGGTATATGAGTGAATTGAAAGTTTCCTTTGAATTCGACAGACTTCCTCTGAAGTATTGCTGGCAGGCTCTCGTAAAAATGGACAACTCATCATCCCCGACCGAATAACCTGCCTGATCAAAGCTCTTGTTTCCACCGCCGCATGCAAGAGCAAATATCAGAACCGGCAATGCGGAAAACACAAGTCTACTCCTCATCACTATCCTCTCTCCTGTTCTCTTCCTCAAGTTCCTCCATGGTTATCAGAACAGCCCTGGCTTTGCTGCCCTGAAACGGTCCTACTACACCAGCCTGTTCAAGCATGTCAATAAGACTGGCAGCTCTTGAATAACCTACTCGCAGTCTTCTCTGAATTATCGATACAGATCCCTGCTGGGTATGGACCACAACCTGTTTTGCCTTCTCGAACAGCGGATCATCTATCTTTATTACACATGGATCACCGATGTTCCAGCTGTCATCATCAGGGAACTCAAATTCAAACGGTACTTCCGGCTGATCACGAAGGTGCTCGACTATTGTCCTTGTTTCTTCCGTTGATATGAAAGAACCGTGAACTCTGACCGGCTCGGGGGATGTGGTCGGAAGGTAGAGCATATCTCCTTTACCGAGAAGTTTTTCAGCACCGTTCATATCAAGAATAGTACGCGAATCAGTTTTTGACTGTACATTGAAAGCTATTCTGGAAGGGAAGTTCGCCTTGATCACGCCTGTTATCACATCTACGGATGGTCGCTGTGTAGCAAGTACCATATGGATACCTACAGCCCTTGCCATGTGAGCAAGCCTTGAGATCGACGGTTCTATATCCCTTGAAACGGTAAGCATCAGATCCGCAAGCTCATCAATGAAGACTACGATATAAGGCAGCCTCTCATCCTCCGACTCCTGAGTAAGTCTGGCATTGAACTCATCTATGGAACGCACTCCGATTCTGGAAAGCCTCTTGTAGCGATTTTCCATCTCGGATACAAGGGCCTGAAGAAGTCCGGTCGCCTTATCCGTTTCAATAACCACCGGAGCCCACAGATGCGGAATTCCCTCATAAATGGAGAGTTCCAGCATCTTGGGATCTATCATGGCCAGTCTTACCTGTGATGGAGTTCTTTTCAGCAGAAGAGAAGCTATAATCGAATGCATACAGACGCTTTTGCCCGACCCGGTAGCCCCTGCGATAAGCAGATGGGGCATGGTTGTAATATCGGCAAC
>JBDLJP010000025.1:0-13099 GCA_039714295.1 Candidatus Fermentibacterota bacterium | reverse complement strand
ATGGATACTATTTCAGCCGGCGCGACTCTCGCCTGCTTCTCTGAGATAACCGGTGAAAAACTCAATGCGGCGAGGATCACCGGGCTGCTGCTTGATATAGCAGCGGGAAGAGGAGAAGGAAGAGAACTCGGGCAGGGGTCGCTGCGTTTCGCTCGGTCGAAGGGCCGCCCCGAGCTTTCAATGTCGGTAAAGGGGATGGAACTGCCGGGATACGATCCAAGGGGAGCCTATGGAATGGCACTTGGTTATGTTACCGCAACCAGGGGAGCATGCCATCTGCGCGCCTATCCCATAAGTCACGAGATACTGAGAAAACCTGTTGCAACGGACAGGTTCTCTTTTGCCGGTAAAGCCAGGATAGTGAAGATAGCGGAGGATATGAACGCTGTTATCGATTCACTCACCGCATGCAAATTCTTTTTCTTCGGCTGTTCTCTCGAGGAGTACGCATCAGCTTACTCCGCAGTAACCGCTTTCGAAACCTCAGCTCAGGATCTTCTCGCAGCGGGGGAGAGGATCTATTTCAGAGAGAGGATGATGAACGCGAAGTGCGGTTTTAATTCCAGTGATGACGTTCTCCCTTCCAGGTTTTTCAGGGAAGCGGGAAGCTCGGGTGACGGGATCGAGATACCTCCTCTGTGCAGAGAGGAATTCCTCGAAGTAAGATCGAAGTACTACCGGGTCCGGGGGCTGGACAGCAAAGGAACTCCACTGTCGAGTAAAGCGGGGGAACTGGACCTGGAGGATCTGTTGTGAAAAAGCTTCTCGAGAAGTATTCAGCAAAAATGATTTCAGCGGGGCTTGCTGAAAGCGGAGATCCTCTTCTTGGCGGTCTTGATGCTGAACTGCAGTGGAACAGGGAAGACCCGGCAATTCCGGTTCTGAAAGAAGTATTCAGCGGATTGAGCATTAACTCCCTGCTTTTCTCCCTTCCGGCAGAACCGTATCGATCGATTATCGATTTTCTGGCTTCCGGAGATGAGGAGAGTATTCAGCCTGAAGATTCAGAAACCCGTACTTTCATGCATGACCTTCCCGTCATCCGGGATTTCAGACCGGATCTGATCATCGAGAAACTCAGGAAGCGAAAGAGCGTGATAGTAAGGGGAAAGGGTATAGTCACATGGGGAACCGTAAGCCCCGAACAGGCATTCATATTCTTCAGTTCGGTCTGTTTCGCCTGCTTTGTGAAATTCTTTTCCGATTACCTTCGGGACAGCAGAAGAGGAGCAGTCACAGCAGTGCAGGAGCGGACTTTCAGGACAGCTTTTAACCAGCTTGATGCCTATCCAGAGCAACCTCCCGCACTTCTATCGGGGTCTTTCCAGAACAGGGAGGACGTTTACAGAGCTGTTGCCCAGGCGGGAAGGCTTACTGTGGAGCACGGGCTTGTTGATTCGTTCTTCGGGAATGTATCTCTGAAATGGGGCGATACTCTGTTCATCACTCAGACGACCTCTTCCCTTGATGAGCTGGAAGGCTGCATCGATCCGTGTCCTCTGGACGGGTCCGCGTGCACAAGCATTACCGCTTCCAGTGAGTATTCAGCTCACATGGGTATTCTTCAGTTTACAGGTATGAACGCGATTCTTCACGGTCACCCCAGATTCTCTGTGATAATGTCAATGGCCTGTGAGATTAAAAACTGTAATTTCAGGGGGTTCTGTCATATCCGCTGTCCTGAAAAACGCTTCATAGGTGATATTCCCATCGTTCCCGGTGAGGTAGGCACCGGCCCAAATGGTCTGTGCAATACGCTTCCGCCTGCCATGGCGGGCAGCCGGGGAGTTGTCGTATGGGGACACGGACTTTTTACTGTTTCCGAGGACGATTTCAACGGCGCCTTCCGGAACCTTCTTGCAATCGAGCGAATGTGCCGGGAAGAGTATTTCAGTCTTCTAGATCAGTTTAAGTGTAACTGACTCAGCAATAGGAAGTTATCTCCTGTTGACCGGTTATCCTGTGATTATCGGAAGAGCCTCCCCACCGGTGGCGGGGAGGCTCTAAAAAGCACTCCGGGATGTCTTATTCCTAGTCGAAAAGAGTCTTCAGTTCACCCCAGGTGGATCGCTGAAGGGAGGTAAAGGTGAAGATCAGTTCGGCGATCCTGTAATCTCCGGAAACTGGAGCATAAAGCCAGAAAAGGGTGCCACGCAGATCTGAGAAACCCAGACCATAGCTGCGATAGATGGTTCCCGGCAAAGCGCAGGAGCCCTGGAAGGTCAGAGTGGAACCATCGAAAGAGTAGCACCAGAGACTGTGGGTCTGGTAGCAGGTCAGAACAACTAGTGTAGTGCCACTGTAATCAAATGCCGCGATACCGCTGATACCCGTTGGTACTTCAGGTGTAGAGAAGTTGCTGGAAGCTCCTCCTGGAACGAATGCGTAGCAGCCGCCATAGTAATCTGCGGTCCAGAAGTATCCATCATTGTGAGCAACACCCCTTCCAAAGGCACCGGAAGGATCGGATGTGGTGAACCACGTAGTCAGGTCATAGCTGTTGTAGTTTTCTGAATCAGTCCAGTCAGAAGTAAGCCACAAGGGAGAGGTGATATCGCCGTCCCATGCGTTACCGAAACACGAACCGTTAGCAGGATCGAGGGTGGCGAAATAACCGGACGTTCCTGTTGATACATCAAGTTGGCCAAGTTCATCGTTGGTTGCATCTGAGTATATGACATAAGTCAGACCACCTGTGTCGAATACGTCAATGCCGAGTGCGTTACCAGTAGTGCTAAGCACCCATTCCTGTATAAACGATACGGAAATATCGTCAGTTTCGATGTATTCAGGATTCGATGTTACATAATCGAGCATACCGTCACTGCTGCTGGCAACCGATAGACAGACCATTACGCAGAGAACAACAAGCACGAGTTTCATAGATCCTCCTAATCATTCAGGGTTGAACATTGACTATTCCTATATGATTCATACTCAACACATATGCTATGTCAATAACCACTTGCTGCAATAGCATCTGTGCCCCTTTATATAAATACCATACTGCCCGAACATCCGCAGTCAGACATTGTCACATGAATGTGCCGGGAAGAGTATTTTAAGCGCGTTTAAGGGGACCGGACTTCACTTGCGACACCTGCATATTATCCTGTTAGAATAGACTGATACAAACATTGTGACATAACTTGAGTGATGGAGGCTTTCATGCTGTCAATTATTTTTTCAACAGTAATTCTGTCCATTGTTCTTCCGAATTCCACGGAGATCGAAACGATCTCAGCAGGTCAGCAGGCGGTCGTAGATGTTTCCACCGGGGAGGGATGGATACGTATTCTGGAGGATGATTACGTGTGCCTGGGATTATCCGTACCTGACGGGATACAGCTGAAAGCGTTCGATGTGAATGGCGATAATCTCTGCCAGTCAGAATCAGGCAGTGATATGATACTCTCGGCTTTCACCGATTACTGGTTTTACATTCAGCTGATCTGCACTGATAGTTACCACCCTTCTTCCGCCCTGCTCAATGTTGAGGAGATATTCTCATCAGAGTTGTCCGCCGGAACCTCTGTTGAGGGTACACTGGGCAGGAATGCTATGGCGGAAACCTATAGTTTCAGTCCCGGCTCCAGCGGACGCTGGACATTCAGACTGGAGGGTACCGGAGGAACCGATCTCGACCTTGAGGTTTACAGCCCGAACAAGAGCCTCTGGGGAAGCAGTATGTCTCTTGAAGGATTCGAAACCGTTACCATTCCTCTTCTGGCCGGTGAGGAAGTGACAGCAGTCGTCAGCAGATACGGAAAAACAGGGTCAGGAGAATATGAGTTTTCGGTTGAACCATCCGGGCGATTCCCCGAATTCGATCCCTACGGTATTTCGGAATCGATCACTCCGGGTGAAATCCATCGATACCTCATACCTGAGCATGAATCCAGCTTTTTCCTGGATCTGGCTATACTCTCGCGGGGAGCGGATATCGACCTGATGATAAGGGACGCCTCCGGTGAATTCCTGATGGGCTCCCAATCCTACTCTTCAATTGAAACGCTGCTGCTGCAGTCGAGCGGGAACGATGTCGTTGCGGATGTGATCCTTTTCGACACGGGAGATAATGACATCGTTTCATATGAGATGTACACAAGAGAGCCGGGTCCGATTTCAAGTACCGTACCTGTTAAAGAAGTTGTGAATATCGGTTCAGCCGGCAACTCCCCCCTCGGATTCACTGCTGTCCATGACGGGCTGTTCAGAGTAAGCGCGAATTTTGAGAAAACCCGCGATGGAGATGTAAGAATTTTCAGAGGAGCAGGTGAACCTGCTCTCACCTTCGCCACTTCGCGCGGGAATGAAGAGTTTCTCCTCTGGGTTTCGCAGGGAGATACAGTCTGGGTAGATCCATTCTTCTCCGATATAGAAACAACAGGTTACGCAACAGTAAGGATAGCCCCGGCTGATGCCATAGAGATGGGAGGAGGGTACAGCGGTATGATCAGTGAGGACTCGCCTGCGGAGTATTTCACGGTTCGCGCCGACCCGGAGACTATTCTGGATATTTCACTTACCGGTGAGGACAGAGAAGTCGACCTGGATCTTTTCGTCACAGGTCCTGATCTGGATCTTATCGCCGAGGGCTGGCTGAGCAATGTTGATGCGGCAGGTGATGAAGCTGTAGAAGTTTACGCTGAAGAGAGCGCCGAATACGGAATAACGGTCTACCTTTACGACAGGGAAGGGGAGACACCGTTCAATCTGGAAGTGAACAGGATCGAAAGAACAAATCTTGCAGGGCCGTCACCGGAGTCGGAGATCTGGGCAATATCCGCAGGCATCAGCGGT
Source organism: Candidatus Fermentibacterota bacterium (assembly GCA_039714295.1). GTDB lineage: Bacteria > Fermentibacterota > Fermentibacteria > Fermentibacterales > JCC-6 > Aegiribacteria. The sequence continues at coordinate 8,296 of JBDLJP010000025.1, read as the reverse complement.
TACTCCTCGTCTGCTGATATTCTGAACAGGGCAAGTATGGATGCTGTTGAAATGTACGATTTCCTGATAGAGGAGCAGGGAGTGGAGCCTGATCATGTCATACTCCTGGTAGATGCCCTGGCCACTTCAGATGAGTTCATCAGCGGGATATCCTCTCTGCTCCGTTCCGCAGGACCCGAGGATAAGGTCATAGTTTTCTACAGCGGTCACGGTGATCAGTCGCATCCCGGTTCAGGCGGCAGTGAGGAACAGGATTCGGCCAACGAATACCTCTGCCTTTACGATGATGATATATCGGATGACAGAATTGCATCACTTATTGATTCTCTGGCGGTATCACCGGTTTTCCTTTTCTTCGATGCATGTTTCTCCGGTGGTTTTGTGAACGATTTTTCTGCCGGCAGTAATGTCCTTATTCTCACTGCGGCCAGAGAGGATCTCAGTGTCAGCGAAAGAATCCTGACTCCGATTCTGCTTCAGGGCTCCAGGGGAGATGCGGACAGTAACGGAAACGGTTATGTTTCCGCACTTGAACTTATGACATACATTGATGAGAAACTGCAGCTGATCTGTCCCGAATGTGACGCTGAACTTTCAGCAAACACATACGTGTGTCCCGATTGCGGCGCAGTTCTCAAAGGAGATAATGCCGTACCCAGACCGGAGCAGGGTATGTTCCTGATTGATGAGGATATTGAGTTGTGGAAGAGCCGGTAGAAAGGAAACAAGTGACTGAGGAAAGAGATCTGCACCCGCTTGAGGAGAAACTGCTTGTCTACCTCGAAAAAAACGGTGGATCGTCCGATACGGAAATAATCGAACAAAGCGAGCTTCCCGATGAGGGTTCATTCAGAAGAGCCTCCGAATGGCTTCTGTCCCGAAACCTTGTCGCTGAGGTATCAAGGCACGAAGAGGAATTCGTAGAGCTTGGTCCCCTGGGAATCGGAAACCTGGAAGCCGGTATTACTCCTGAACTGGCAATGATGAGGGAAGTGACTGCAGGCGCCGTGTCTCTCCAGGATATTCAGAAGAACACTGTCTTTGACAGGGGACGATGGGGCAGCGCGTTCGGATCACTTATGAAAACCGGTCATATTGTTAAGGATGCCGGCGGCATTCATCTTACCTGCGCGTCTGAAGATACAGTATACCAGAAGATATGGGACCTCGTTTACGAACCTCTCGCAGGAGGCGGTCAGATGAAGATGACCCAGCTTCCGGAGGATGTAGCTCTGATTGTCAATGATAGAAGCCCGAAAAGGGGAAAAACCAGAGCTGAGTTCTCGGTCAGCGTTGTGGTAACCAGGGTGCTTGATATTACCGCGGAGGGCCGCATCGCTCTTAAGGCTGCGAAGGAAAATATCACTATCGGAGCCATTACCCCGCAGGTGCTTGCAGAGGGTACATGGAGGAACGCGAAGTTCAGAAGGTACCAGCTGGATATCCCGCCATCACAGATACATACAGGAAGACTGCATCCCTACAGACAGTTTCTTGATACGGTTAGAAAACGCTTTATGGCATTGGGATTCACAGAAATGAGGGGTTCTCTCGCCGAAAACGAATTCTGGAATAATGATGCTCTTTTCATGCCCCAGTTCCATCCGGCAAGAGATATTCACGATGTCTATTTTCTGGATGACGGCGTCCAGGTGCCGCATCCTCAGCCGGAACAGATGGAGAGAGTTGCAGAAACTCATGAGAACGGCGGCAGTACCGGCGGAAGAGGCTGGAATTACAGTTTCAGCCGCCAGCAGTCCCTGAAGACCATTCTCCGGTCCCAGGGAACAGCGTTGTCCGCAAGGACCCTCGCCTCGAATCCCGAGATTCCGGGGAAGTATTTTGGTATCGCAAGATGTTTCAGGTACGACCAGGTTGATTCAACGCACCTTCCCGATTTCTTTCAGGTGGAGGGCATTGTACTAGGGGAGCATATCAATCTGAGGCATCTTCTGGGGCTTCTTAAACTTTTTGCTGTCGAGATAGCCGGTGCATCCGATTACAAGTTCCTTCCCGGTTATTTCCCTTTCACTGAGCCTTCGGTTGAAATGCATATCCTTCATCCGGTTCTCGGATGGGTTGAAGGCGGAGGCGCAGGTCTTTTCAGGCCTGAGGTCTGCCGCCCTCTTGGCATTGACGTACCGGTGATAGCATGGGGACTGGGTCTTGATAGAATGGCGATGCTTGCGATGGGGATCGAGGACATCCGTGATCTTATCACACCCGATCTTTCTAAACTGAGGGGGATCATAGTTCAGCCTGACCGCCTTCTAACCGGAAAGGAGATTCAGGATGCCTAAGATTGAAGTGAGCAGACAGGATCTTTTTGCGCAGGCCTGCATCGATGATCCGGGTGATGAGAAACTGGCAGACATCCTGTCTCTGGTCAAAGGTGAAATAGATGCCTCGGACGGAGATCTCCTCAAGCTGGAACTCAATGATACCAACAGACCTGACCTGTGGTGCGTGGAGGGTGTCGCAAGGGCGATCAGATGCTGGAATTCCGGGGCCCAGCAGCATTTGAGCGAACTTCCGGAGCCGGATATGGATATCTTCGTGGATAAGAACCTTGAGCAGGTCAGACCCTTTGTAGCGGCTTTTACCGCATGCGGATGGGCTCCGGACCAGAGGGAGCTTGACGCGCTGATAGATGTGCAGGAGAAACTGGCCGCTTCCTTTGGAAAGAACAGAAAAACAGCTGGAGCAGGATTCTATCGCCTGGATGAAATAGAGTTTCCAGTAAAATACAGAGCAGTCTCTCCTGAAACCTCCTTTGTTCCTCTGGGCTCCGAGCAGGAAATGACATTATCTGAGATCCTTACCGAGACAGAAACCGGTCGAACATTTGCTCATCTGCTGCAGGGAAAGGATCTATGGCCCCTGCTTGAGGATAGCGAAGGCAGAGTTCTTTCATTTCCTCCTATTCTGAACAGCCAGACGACTGGAAGGGTAAGAGCCGGTGATTCCAGACTTTTCTGCGAAGTTACAGGCACCGACTGGGAAACGGTACAGCTTACCGCTACCATATTGGCTTGTAACCTTCAGGATAGAGGAGCTGAAATCCTTCCCATCAGAATTAACTACCCGGAACCCTACCTCGAAAAGACTGTCGTTACACCTGTCGTTTTCACTGACCGGCTGACTGCATCCATGGAATCCATCCATGGAGTTCTGGGTATGGATATACCTGTGGAATCCGTGCAGAAAGCTCTTCTGCGGATGGACTACGCATCTGTTGAACTGACTCAGTCCGGAGTAACAGGCACCCTGCCGCCCTACAGAAGGGATGGTATACAGGAGGTTGATCTGATCGAGGATATTGTAATTTCCCTTGGTCTTTCATACTTTGAACCGCTTCTTCCGGAGCAGTTTACACTTGGAAAATGCGCACCGATAGAGGACCTGGCGGATTCAGTACGGATTCTTCTTGCAGGCGCGGGATGTGAGGAAATACTCCGTCCTGTCCTTACAAGCAGAGCGAAGGTTAAAGATGCAACCAGAACACCGGGTGATCCTGTCAGTATTGCGAATCCCATGACAGCGGAGTACGGTGTGGTCAGGAATACCCTTCTTCCGGGACTGCTTGAAGTGGAAAGCACAAGTGCTCATGCGGCGTATCCGCACAGGATCTTCGAGACAGGGGAGGTTCTTACTGTCGGGGAAGACGGATACTGCCGAACCGAAATACTGCTTGCCAGCCTGATCTGCGGCAACAAGGCGGATTTCGGAGATGTCCATTCGATAATAGGTTCACTCTGTCACTCACGAGGCATTGCCCTCTCTCTCACCGATGCTGATGATGACAGGTTTATCCCGGGCAGGTGCGCTGCGATTACCATAAATGACCGGGTTTCCGGAGTTATCGGGGAACTGCACCCGGCAGTTCTTGACAACTGGGGTATTTCCAGTCCCGCATCTGCTTTTGAGATTGAACTGAGCGCTCTGAAGGGATAAATGCCGCTTTTTAACCTTGTCAGTGATTTTCAGCCGTCAGGAGACCAGCCGAACGCCATAAAAGAACTTGTCGCCGGTCTTACTGAAGGTAACCGGTGGCAGACCCTTCTGGGTGTTACAGGTTCTGGCAAGACCTTTACAATGGCGGGGATAATCCGGGAAATGGGCAGACCCGTTCTGGTCGTCAGCCATAACAAAACTCTGGCCGCTCAGCTTTACAGCGAATTAAAGGGATTCTTCCCGGATGCCGCAGTGGAGTATTTCGTAAGCTATTACGATTATTATCAGCCGGAAGCTTACATTCCCACAACAGACACATTCATCGAGAAAGATGCAGATCTCAACGAGGAACTGGACAGGCTGAGACTCCGAGCTACCACTTCTCTTCTCTCAAGAAAAGATGTGATAGTGATTGCATCCGTCAGTTGTATATACGGCCTTGGCAATCCATCGACCTTTGATTCGGGCAGCTTCGGCATCTCCATGGGAATGAAACTCGATCCGGACCGGTTCCTTATGGAACTTGTTGAAATGCGCTACTCCAGAAACGATGTAGCCCTTGCAAGAGGAAGATTCAGGGTCCGGGGTGATGTTGTCGATGTCGTCCCGGCTTACGGACGCATGGCTGCACGGGTGGAATTTTTCGGGAGCAGGATAGAAAGCATCAGGAGGATCGATCATCTGACGGGAGCGGTGCTCGAGGATTTGCAGGAGATCCGCATTTTCCCCGCCAGACACTTCGTAACATCAGAGCGGGAGCTGAACCTTGCCATAGGCAGAATAGAGCAGGAACTGGACGAGAAGTTAGCAGAGTTCAAATATGAAGGTAAACTGCTCGAAGCTCAGCGGCTGGAGTCCAGAACCAGATACGATATAGAACTGCTCGCTGAAACAGGCTATTGCAGCGGGGTCGAGAACTACAGCAGGCATATATCCGGCAGGAAAGAGGGGGAGCGGCCATCCTGTCTTATCGATTATTTTCCCGAGGGCGATATGCTGGTCTTCATAGATGAATCCCACAGGACGATTCCGCAGCTCTCCGCGATGTTCAAAGGTGACAGATCCAGGAAGGAAACACTGGTTAATAACGGTTTCCGTCTTCCTTCAGCACTGGATAACCGTCCTCTATATCTTGAGGAATTCATAGGTATCACAGGACAGAAGATATGTATGTCAGCGACTCCCGCTGAATATGAACTTGAGCGTTCCGCAAAGGTAGTACAGCAGATAGTAAGACCTACAGGTCTTGTTGACCCGGAGATGGTGGTCCGCCCGGCCACCACTCAGATAGACGATCTGGTAAAAGAAGTAAGGGAAGCGGTTGAATCAGGCGGAAGGGTGCTTGTAACAACTCTGACAAAGAAGATGGCGGAAGAACTGACTTCCTTCTTTGAGGATCTCTCCATCAGATCCAGGTACATTCACAGCGAAGTCGATGCTCTGGAGAGGGTCTCAATTCTAAGGGAGCTGAGGCTGGCGGAATTCGATGTTCTGATAGGAGTGAACCTTCTCCGGGAAGGGCTTGATCTGCCGGAAGTCTCTCTTGTTGCGATACTGGATGCCGACAAAGAGGGATTCCTCCGATCAAGAACCAGTCTGGTTCAGACTGCGGGAAGAGCCGCAAGGAACCTTGCCGGACGCGTCATTCTCTACGCTGACCGGATTACGGATTCAATGGAATACGCGATCAGCGAGACCATGAGGAGAAGGGCTATTCAGCTGAAGTACAATATGGATAACAACATTACGCCTGAGAGTATTCGTAAATCGCGGAGTGAGATCATCAACGCTACCAGTATCGCGGATATATTCAGAGCCTCCAGAGAGGAGAAGGATATCACCTCCGACCTGCCCGGGACTCCAGAGGAGGCTGCTGTATTTCTTGAGCGGAAGATGCTGGAAGCTGCGGAAAAACTTGATTTTGAAACCGCCGCAGAGTACAGGGATATAATGAGGAAAATGAAGTTATGTTAGTCCAGTACTGTGTTTCCGTGAAAGGGGATGGGTCTTGAGCGTGATCACTGCTCATACTGCCGGTTTCTGCTGGGGTGTCCGCCGGGCTGTTGATATGGTTCTGGCTGAATTGAAAAAAGGCAATGATCCCTACGCGGTCTACGGTGAACTGGTTCATAACCCTCAGGTTCTCCGCGCTCTTGCCGATCGGGGCGTAAGCATATGCGCGACCCCTTCTGCAATGAGCGGCGGCACTCTCTTTTTGAGAACTCATGGAACAACGCTTGAGAGACGCAAAGAGTTGAAACTGCTTCCGCTGAAGCTTAAAGACCTGACCTGTCCAAGGGTTGGCAGCGCCCTTGCGATAGCAAGGAAAAAATACAGGGAAGGGTACGATGTCATAATACTCGGCGATCCCCAGCATCAGGAAGTCAGAGCCATTCTGTCGTACGGCGGAGACCGGGCGCATGTTATTTCCGGACCGGATGAGATCGCGGCTCTCTCAGATATCTCCAGACCGTTTCTGCTATCCCAGACCACTCAGAATACCGAGACATTTGAAGAAACAAAGAATGCCCTTAAAGAAAAATATCCGAACCTGGAATCTGCTTTCACCATCTGCGATTCAACTCAGCTCAGACAGGATGAACTCAGGAATATGTGCGATAAAGTGGATTGTGTTGTTGTTGTGGGAGGCAGGAACAGTGCAAATACAGCCAGGCTTGTAGAGATAGCCCGAGAAGAAGGCCTTCCTTCGTACCATATCGAGACCCATGAAGAGCTTGATCCCTCTGAACTGAAAAAATATGAGAACATCCTTCTTACAGCAGGTTCATCCACTCCCAGCTGGAGCATAAGAAAAGTAAGGCAAAAACTGCTCAGGATACAGGGTGGCACTCTCAGAGCCGGAAAGGTATTTAAATTTTTACAGAGTATGATTTTCGGGAATTTTCATGTTCTTCCGCTTACATTTGTTCTTGCATACGCCGGAGTATGCATTCTGAAGAGTTCTCACCAGCTTCTTCCCGCTGTGGCTGCATCCCTTTTTCTGTATGGAGTTCATACTGTAACTTCAGTGCTTGAATCCGGATATTCCAACCCTTCAAGGCTGCAGAGACAGGAATTCCTGAGGTCCCACGGCCGGATACTTATCGCCTGCGCGATATTTGCTTTCGCGGGTTCCCTCACGCTGTCACTATTTCTTGATCCTCTCTGGCTTGCGGTACTGGGAGTGATGCTGGTGCTGTTTATCCTGTATTCCATTCCGCTTATGCGCAAAGTTTACCCATTCCAGGGACTCCGAGCCCTGCCCGGTTCGAGGGATCTGATGTTTGCAGGAGCCTGGTCTTTTCTTCTTGCATTTCTGCCGGGCTACATATCTGCCGGCTCCGTCATTACATCTGGGATTGTAATCTGGGCGGCAGTCCTGTTCTTTCTGTTCCTCAGCAGATGTTTGCTTGCTGATCTTGTTGATTTGCAAGGTGATGCCCTGATGGGAATGGATACTATCCCAATCCATGCCGGCAGGTCTGTGAGTGTTCGTTTGTTCTGGCTGTGTTTTTCACTGGCATCGGTTCTTATGGCAGCAGGTGTTGCATCGGGTTACCTTCCCCCAAGCGCGGCAGCATTTTTCCCGGGACCTCTGCTCCTTGCAGCTGGATTTCTGATTCTTACACGAACCCCTTTTCCATCGGAATTACTAAAGAGGGGAATTGCGGATGGAAGCCTGTTTGCTGCTGGCATTCTTCCGGTATTGATATGTATTGTAAATTGGTGAGGAGGAAAACGATCGGATCAAGAGTATTTATATGTCTGCTGCTGGGTTCTGTACTGATATTCTCATGCGGTGACAGCGGAACTGTACTGCCTGAAGAAGAAAGCGGGATCGGATCTCATCCCGTATGGAATCTTATTACTGTAACCGGAAGGAATGTTAATCTCCGCTCCGGACCCGGCACGGAGTACGGGATTGTGGGACAGGTTCAGGAGGGAGATTCCCTGCAGGTTACCGGAGGGCTTGATGACTGGTACAGGATATATATCCCGAGCAAGTCCCTTTTCGCATGGATTTACGGACCGTTAACTTCCGGGACTGAGCTACCTTGATATATTACCGGTATTAACTTATTCTCAATATGCCAATTCCCCGGGGAGGACAGCCTCCTGGAGGTTAGAAGGGGTTTTTATGATAGAACGTTACTCAGTTCCTGAAATGAGTGAGATCTGGACGATTCAATCCAGATATTCCCGATGGCTCGAGATCGAAATCCTGGCCGTTGAGGCCAGAGCTGAATCCGGGGATGTCCCGGCAGAGGACATGAAACTGATCAGAGAGAACGCTTCCTTTGATCTGGAACGAGCGGCTGAAATAGAGAAAACAGTACGGCAC
>JBDLJP010000024.1:0-13142 GCA_039714295.1 Candidatus Fermentibacterota bacterium | reverse complement strand
AATATCATCCCTGGCTCTCGGAACACTTATCGGCTGTGTGTTCACCATACTTCTGATATTCAGTTCTGTTACCTTCCTGAAGATCCTTTTCCTTCTGCCATCCGCAAGACTGGTTGATCGGAAACTCAACCAGCTGAGGATAATGGACGGGCTCGGGCAGTCCATCTATTCAACATTTGATGAGGATAAGATTGTGCATGCCTCCGTAACTCTCGGCAGAAAAATCTCAGGAGCCGACAGATGCTGGGCTGTAAAAATGGATGAAGAGGGCTTCAATTTATGGGAAACCAGAGCTAACGATCTTCAGGAGACTTCTTTTCCTCCGGAATGGCACGGCAAGGTTCTCAGTCGGCTGGAAAAAACCGGTGGTACTCTCCTCTACAACAGGTACCCGAACAGCTCTCTGGCAGGATCAGCGGGAAAGGATTCTCCGCTCCCGGGGTCTTTGATAGCTTCACTGCTGAAGATCAGGAAAAAGACGTTCGGTATACTCTACGCATCCATGGACCGTCAATTCGGATTCATGAACGAATCAAAAGGTCTCGTTGAAACCTTCGCGAGACAGGTGGCTGCGGCTATAGACAACGCGAGACTCATGGAGACTGAGCTGGAGAGAGAAAGGTACCGTGAAGAACTGGCAATAGCCAGATCGATCCAGGAAGGTCTGCTGCCAGGAGAGCTTCCCGAAATCGAGAATGTTGATATCGCTGGTATTTCAGTACCCAGTATGCAGGTGGGAGGGGATTATTACGATGTATTTTCGATCCCGAGCGGTTTATACGGTATAGCGATCGCCGATGTTGCCGGAAAAGGAACCTCTGCCGCGCTGCTGATGGCCGCACTTCAATCCGCCCTTCATGCCGTAGCTCCCGGAATGGGTGTTAATGCCGGTGAAACGGTGCAGAAACTCAACAGTCTGATGAGCAGAAGAATGCCGGACGATAAGTTCATTACTTTCTTTTACGGTGTTCTCGATCCGGTCGGTAAAACTTTCAGCTACTGCTGCGCCGGTCATGATCCTCCTGTTCTATTGAGGAACGATGGTACCCTCAGCAGCTTATCCGAGGGAGGTCTTGTACTCGGTATTAAAGGTGATGCCGAATACAGGACAACCACTTTGAAGATGAATCCTGATGACAGGCTGCTGCTGTATACCGACGGTATTACCGAGAGCATGGATACGGAGACTGGAGAGGAATTCGGTCTGGCAAGGCTCGAGGATTACCTTGCCGGGCAGGACAGCCTTCAGTCACAGGCTGTACTTGAGAATCTCCTAGACCGCCTTTCGTCGTTCCGGGGGGAAGCCGCAGCGCTGGACGATATGACTCTCCTCATGATAACATGTACAGGTCATGCCGGTGACTGATCCGTTGATGAAAACAGTGACTGACCAGGCGGAATTGAGTGATAACAACAAGGTGTCCAGAATAACGCTCATATCTCTCATCATTATCGGTATCGTACTTATTGTGTCAATGTTCACCGATCATCTTCTCATCGGAGTACTGCTGCTTGGTGTACCCGGGGTCATGTTTCTTCTGGCAGGATCACCAGTACGAGTTCTCATGGCAGCTTTCGCAATGCAGATAATACTGACGCTTACGCAGTTGAATACGGTTACGGTAGGGATAGGTATCCTGAGCCTCAGAGCCGATGATCTGCTTTCTATCTGGTTTGTATGGCTCTGGATACTAGCACTCCCCGACAGGTCGATGAAAGGTATTTCGATAGGTTTACAGGGGTACTTCACTATATTGTTTCTTCTGCTGTTCGGATTTTCAGCGTATCGCGGATTCACCGGGGGCAATGATCCTTTTTTCATAAGCTTCCAGCTGAAAACTTACGGAGCATATTTTCTGTATTTCCCGCTTTTATGGGTTCTCTCCGATGAAGGCGCATGCCGGCGGATATGGAAACTTCTTCTTTCGTCTGCTGTTATCGGCGGTTTCATCTATATGATAAAGGGATATATGGGAGCCGGGGATGATGTTTTTATTCGTGAAATGACGGGCGTCAGAGTAGTCACCAGGCAGCCAAACGCCATAGGGGTCATTCTGATGATGTTTCTCGGGAGACTCTGGAAGAACTGGAAAGAGAGACCGACGTTTTTCATCATTATCCCTTCCATAATTCTTATGGGTACCGGCGTCGTACTGTCACAGACCAGAGGTATATGGGGCGGAATAGTACTTGCGCTTGCCGCAGCGTGGATACTGAACCTGTTCAGGAAGAAGGACAATGTCCGCCTCGGCAGAAAGCTCATCGCCTCGCTGACAGTCATTGCCGTATTCATAATTCTTACTGTATTTGCCATATCCGCAATGGGGATCCTCTCAGCTTCGAATGTAGCGCAGAGGACCGAAAATGAATCGGGTAATTATCTGACAGATACTTCCGTTCTTTCAAGGCTCATGGCATGGAGCGCAATACTCAGCGATCTCAGCGGTTCCAGGATGATAACGGGCGGGGGTCTAGGTGCTGTATATACCTGTTTCAGACCGGATATAGGAGCGGTAGTTACCGTATGGTACGTTGATGGCGCCTTCTTCCAGATAGCGCTGAATATGGGAATCACGGGGGTGGTCGTGTTTCTTGGAGTATTTATTGTAACCCTTGTCAGGGCTGCAAAACTCTTCATCAGAACGAAAAGCAGGAGGCGGGCGGGTATAGCCCTGGGAATATTCTGCGCTGTCATCCTGCTGATTTTCGCTTCCGGATTCGCTTCAGTGCTCACCAATTACAGGTTCACCATGCTGTGGGTTTTCCTTCCCGCTCTGCTTCAGAGCGAGATCATTCGAGAAAGGAAGGAAAACGCTCTCCTGCCTGCTGGATAATCAGGTGGATAACCCTTGATTCGAAACCAGATTTTGAGTATTTTTCAGCTTGTCTTTTATATTGTTTACCCGGTAACGATCCTGTTTGAAATTCACCCCGATATTTATCTGCATGGAGGCCTGCATGAAGATTCTAGTCATTAACAGCGGAAGTTCTTCCATCAAATTCAAACTCATCGATATGGAGAACGAACAACTGCTGGCCGAGGGATTGATCGAGAGGATCGGTCTCGATGAAGGACGGATAAAATACAAGTCAGGCGATAAGACGATAATCCTTGAGGAACCTGTTCCTGATCATATGAAGGGTATTGATTTCGTTCTGAATGCACTTACCAATTCTGAATATGGTCCGATTGACAGTTACGATGAAATCGGAGCTGTCGGTCACAGAGTCGTTCATGGCGGAGAAAAGTTCACCTCTTCCGTGATAATTGACCGGGAAGTCATCAAGGGTATCGAGGACTGCAGTTTCATGGCACCTCTTCATAATCCTGCAAACCTGCAGGGGATATGGGCAGCTATGCAAGAGCTGCCGGATATTCCGAACATTGCTGTCTTTGATACCGCGTTCCATCAGACTATGCCCCCTGTATCCTACATATTCCCGCTTCCCTACAGTGTATTCGAAGAGAAACGTATAAGAAGATTCGGGTTTCACGGACCCAGTCACCAGTATGTTTCCCAGCAGGCGGCAGAGATGCTGAACAAGCCCCTGGAGGAGTTGTGCGTCGTTACCTGTCATCTCGGGAACGGAAGCAGCCTTTGTGCTGTTAAACACGGGAAAAGCATGGATACCAGCCTTGGCTACGGTACAGCCTGCGGCGTAATGATGGGAACACGCAGCGGCGACGTTGATTCAGCTGTCCTTATCGATCTCGTTGAAAACTACGGCTACACAAATTCTGATGTTAAGGAACTGGTATACAAGAAAAGCGGAGTACTTGGTATTTCAGGAATATCCAGTGATCAGCGCGATATCGAGGATGCCGCGGAGGAAGGCAATGAGAGAGCGGAGCTTGCCCTTGAGATGTTCGCTTCAAGTGTAAGGAAGTACATAGGAGCCTATGCTGTTTCGATGGGCGCGCTCGATGCTATCGTCTTTACAGCCGGGGTAGGCGAGAACGGTCCGCAGATGCGGGAGCGTATCTGCAGAGGACTTGAAGTCCTTGGTGCATCTATTAATGTTGAGATCAACGATTTCAAGGGTTTGCAGCGGGATATCAGCGCCTCCGGCAGCAGGGTTAAGGTTCTGGTGATACCTACTAATGAAGAGCTCATGATAGCAAGGGAAACTAACAGATTATCCGAAGGGAAGTAACATATGTTATTCAAGATTCTGACTCTGATGGCAACAATTCTGATCGTAAGTGTTTCCGCCTGCGGCGGTGAAGCTGAAGTTGCGAACTCTGATCCTGTTCCTGATGAAACCGGTCTGACAGTAGAAGATCCAGTAGTAACCGAAGGGCCTGAAATGGTTTATGCAAGTCACATTCTTATTCCGTACCAGGGCTGCCAGCAGGCACCCGCTGATGCAATGTCCATGGAAGACGCAAGAGTGCTTCTTTCCTCGATAGCCGATAGTATTTCAAACGGTGAGGTAGCTTTCGGCGAAGCCGCTGCAAAACACTCCTCCTGCCCTTCATCTGCACAGGGAGGCTCTCTCGGCAGTTTTGTACGGGGGCAGATGGTTCCCGAATTCGATGAAGTAGCATTCAACCTTGAACCGGGAGAAGTTTCGGAAGTATTTGCAACCACCTACGGATTTCACATCATTCTAAGACAGGAAACGATTCAGGCCAGCCACATCCTTCTGGCGTACGAGGGTGCCGAGCGAAGCGCTGCAACAAGAACAAAAGAAGAAGCTCTTGAGATCATCGAGGGCCTTCAGGAAAACATTTCAGACGGTTCTCTCACTTTCATCGATGCAGCAGCGGGCAATTCTGACTGTCCTTCTTCCAGTGATGGCGGAGATCTCGGTCATTTCCCGCGCGGCGTAATGACGACAGCCTTCGAGGATGCGGCATTCGCGCTTGAACCCGGGGATATCTCGGGTATTGTGGAAACACCCTTCGGTTATCATCTCATAATGAGAACCCGGTAGAAGCAATTCAGTTAAAAGGGTGACGGCATTTCTGCCGTCACCCTATACTCTCTCTAATTCCATTCTTCAGATTCATAGAGATAGTCATACTGAGGACGGATGATCAACTCACCAGCTCTGTTGATGAAACCCCATTTATCACCGACGAGAACCGCGGACAGACCTTCGGAAAAATCCCCGACGCGTTCGAACTGACAGTCGATCATGATTTCTCCGGTTCTGTTGATATAGCCATACTGACCGTTGAGCCGGACAGGCGCCAGATTTTCGGAAAAGCCGGAAGCGCCATCGAACTGAGGGTCAATAACATATTCCCCCTGCTGGTTGATAAATCCCCAGTCTCCATCTTCTTTTACAGGAAAGAGAAGTCCATTCGCATCCGCAATGTCCGTATTGCATCCGGCAGCGCATATCAGTAATGTCACCCCAAGGATTCGATGCATATTGCTCTCCTTAACTGCTGTAATTGTATATGAAGCATAATTGAGCCCGTTTATTTATCGCTTCTTTTTCTTTCAGCCAGGAGCAGGAGATTCTTCAGATCATCTATTCCTCCGGCTGCCAGCCAGTTCTTATCGAATTCCGGATTCTGCATTATCTGCGCAATAGCGGCAAGGATCTTCAGATGCAGTATTCGCTCTCCCGATGAACCTACAAGAACAAAAAGAATATGCACCACTTCATCATTTGGAAAAACCACTCCCGGTTTTGATCTCACTATAATAGCCTTAATGTTCCTAACACCCTTCATGCAGATATGCGGGATTGCCATTCCTTTGCGCAGTACAGTGCTGGCTTCCCTCTCCCTCTCCACGAATTTCTCATATATATCCTGCGGTTCTGAATTCAACTCATCAGCCATCAGGTTTGAGATATCCCTGAAGAAATCATCCATTTCTTCAACCTTATCAATATCCAGAAACATGGATTCCTCGATGAGTTTGTGGAATCTGTCTTTCGTAAGGTCATCTCTCTTTATTACGATATCCCGAAGTTCGGTGAGAAGGTTATCAGAGGTTAATTCCTTATCCCTGGAGACAAGCCTTTCTAAAACGTAGATCAGAGCAGAATCCGGAGTTGTTTTTTTCTGAGCATAGAATCTGTACCAGAAGAATCCGGACAGAAGGAATACCATGGTAAGAAAAACTATGAATGTGCCCATTTCAATCAGTAGAAAGAGCCCTCCGAAAATTCCGATAATCTGCATATACGGGTAAAGAGGGGAACGGAACTTAGGCCTGTAACTGAGGATCTTACTTTCTCTGAACAGGATCAAAGTCAGATTCGCGAATATATAGAGCAGGATCAGGATACTTGAGGCAACCTTAACCAGCAACTCCAGTTTCAGGAAAACAATAACCGTGACCATGAATATTCCGGTAAAGAGGATGGAGATGTAAGGAGTCCTGTACTTCTGGCTTAACTTCTGAAACTCGGAGGGTAGAAGTTTATCTCTGCTCATTCCCATCGGATACCGGGAAGCGGTCATGATCCCCGAATTGGCTGTTGAAATAAACGCCAGAAATGCCCCGATGCTAATCATTATCTTCAGGGCCTTTCCACCAAATACTTCTGCGCCCTCTGAAATTGGTGTAAGGCTGCTTCCAAGAATATCAGGATTCAAAACACCAATGGTTACGAAAATGACCAGAGCGTAGAAAATGGAGGTAACGATAAGAGACAGGAACATACCCAGTGGAAGATTCCTTCCGGGATTTTTTGTTTCCTCAGCAAGGGCGGCAACCTTGGTCAATCCTCCGTATGAGATAAATACGAAACTCGCGGTAGCGAATACAGGTCCCATTCCCTTTGAAAAGAGTGGTGTGAAGCGTCCGGAGTTGACTGCTCCTGAACCCCAGATAATGTAGATCAGAAGTATTCCGAGCAGCCCGATGACCAGGAATACCTGAAACCTGCCCGCTTCCTTTACGCCCAGCAGGTTCAGAGCAACAAAGAATATGCAGCAGATCAGAGCGATGATTTCAATCGGTATAGGGGTTATTATGGTTAAATAGGCACCCATACCAATCAGCGCAAATGCTCCTTTCAGACTCAGTGAAAACCAGGTTGAAAATCCTGCAAGGGTTCCCAGAAGAGGACCGAAACCTCTCATGATATAAAAATAATCACCGCCTGCCTTCGGCATAGCGGTTGTTAATTCTGCCATGCTGAGAAGGGTAGGAATGCAGAAGATCCCTGCGATCATGTAGGAGATGATAACCGCAGGACCAGCTTTGGCAAAAGCCAATCCGGGAAGAATAAACAGCCCCGAACTGATCATTGCCCCTGTTGCAACACAAAAAACATCAAGGACAGTAAGTCTTTTCTTCAGCTCGCCTTCCATCGAAATGGCTCCATCCCTCGTTGAGATCATCGCATCCCGCTCTGGCTGATTATTCGGTAATCATATCAACATCTTTATCAGAATAATTGATTTTCTTCTTATCAGCAATGCCAGGCGTGTCCAAAATAGCTTTCTGATTTAGTAAGTGTGCCCTTCTTTTATGAGCATTTTTGCTCATGTTTGGGTGATAACCAAATACACCTAAACAGCGGTTTACCGCACCGGCAAGGGAGCAGCAAAGATGCACGTGCTTCTTGATGCTTCAGATATGATGCCGGATTACGTTCATATAACTGCCGGGTGCAAACATGACCTGGTGGTGAAGCGGCTGCTCAATCTTGCGGAAGGTACCATTGTCGTTTTTGACCGGGGGTACAACGATCACGGATTTTACGATCAACTCACCTATCGCGGAACAGTATCAAGCACATCATACTGAGTGATCAGATTATACGCATAACCGGCAGCAGCTATTATTACCGCAGGATAGTTGCTCTCGATGAAGAAACAGATAAAACTGTTGTTCTTCTGTCCAACCTTCTCAAGTTCGGTTCAACCACAATATCAAATATCTACCGTGCTAGATGGGATATTGAAGAGTTCTTCCGTCAGATCAAACAGAATCTTCATATCCGTACGTTCGCGGGTACCAGTGAGAACGCCTTCGAGATTCAGATTTGGACAGCATCTGGAAGTGAGGTGAAAATAGCAGGGGGGTCAAACCGAAAGTAACCCTACCGGACGGCTTAAGTTGTTGATATGCTTGAATTGTTATGGGGGAGTTTATCTGTTTTGGACACTACTGCAGCAATGCCCTCATATTCTTCCTGTACTGATACTAATTCAGTGCCGGCCTACTCACCAGCAGGCTGATATGTATATTCTGTAAATAACCGTACGCCTGAAGCAGGCGGGATCAGGGCTCCCGGGGGACTCATGCAACCATGAAACGAGCAGAGATGAAAAGACTATTCGCAATAGCAGAGGAACTCAGAGAACTCAATGTGAAAGGCAGCAGGCTTGCCTGGACTAAGTACACGACAGGATATGATTTCGGCATCATGGATGTCGAACGGGAAATGCAGGAAAAATTAAAAAACAGGGAGAGCTGGAATACTATCCAGGATCTTCTTGCAGCGGATCTCTCTCCGCTTGATCTGCGGCGCGTCAGGATCATGGAGATGACCTTCAGGCCATATCACCTGTCCGCGAGGCTCAATGAACTGTCTCTCACGATCGAGGAGAAAATAAACGAACTTTCCTCCGTTCTGAATACACACCGCTGCAGCGTTGCAGGCAGAGAGATGACATCACCGGAGATAGCAAGGATTCTGCTATCAGAAACAGATCGGGATCTCAGGAAGAAAGCATATCTTTCCAGAACCGGGGTGAACGTTCCTCTTGTGAACGCAGGATTTCTGCAGCTCATCGAGATGAGGAAGGAGTTCGCCCATGAATACGGGGCCCCCGATTTTGTTCAATATATGCTTGAGCAGCAGGAGCTGAATCCCGCCATGTTCGATTCCTGGAAGGATGAAGTTAAGTCGGTACTTCCGCTGATGAAGAAGATCCGCTCGGGTTTCGGCAGGGATATCATCGGTGATTCTGATGTAATGCCCTGGGATACCAGCTTCATATCAGGCAGGATCGCTCCCGAACTGAACCGGCATGTGAATATGGCCGATTTTTACAGTCCGATCAGTGAACTGTTCAGCATGGTCGGCATCAACATATCCGGAATGAACATTACATACGACATCTTTCCGAGGAAGAACAAATCCGAGTGGGGATACAACTTCCCGGTCGAAACAGGTGTTGATTCCAGGATTCTCGCCAATGTCCGGGACAGGTATTTCGAGTTTGGTGTCCTGCTCCACGAGACCGGTCACGCTGTTCACAGCTTCACCACCGATGCGGATGAGACTATCCTGAACATGGGTATCAGCGGTATTGTCTCCGAGGGGATTGCTAATCTGTTCGGCAGATTCAGTACGCATGAAGCATTCTATTCAGGTTTTTTTGATGAGAATCCGGAGGAGGCTGGAAAGAATTTCAGGCGTCTCAAACTGTGGAAACGGGCAAATCAGCTGAGAGCTGTAACCAGAATACTCCTTGACCAGGCTCTCTATCGGAACAAACTGGAGAACATTGATGACATTCATCAGCTGCTGTGGCGGACGAACATGGAAATACTGGGCGAGCAGCCATATGCGGATATACCGCTATGGGCCAGTACCATACATTACACCACACATCCTATCTACTTCCATAACTACCTCCTCGGAGACCTTACCTGTGACATGCTGGAGGAGGTATTTCTCAATCGGGAAGGAATCTCCGACATTACCGACAGACCGGAATCATTCGGGGAGTTCATACTGGATGAAGTTATTCGTCCGTCCGGAAGGTATCCTTTCCCGGAACTCTATCGGAGGATCAGCGGAGAAGATCTCTCCCTCAGATTACTCTCTGAGTGCCTGAGGAAAGAAGCGGATGAGCAGGATATTCCGTGAGTGACTACTCCGATGAGCTGCTGACTGAGCTGTTCTGGAAGTCTTCACTCAGAATTGTGGTGGTGGACAGCAGAGCGCGAGTTATTCTTACCAGCAAGGCGTTCAGAGATTCATTCCCCCAGATGCTCAGAATAGCCGAAGATGGTTCGGAGGTGCTCGGTTTTTTTCATGATGAGGAACGGGAATCCTATTTCAGAATGCTTGCTGTCATTCCCCCGGGAGAACATTTTTCATTTCCGATCAGGTTATCTTTCGCAGGGGTGGAAACAGTATTCAAAATAGAAACTACATCACTTTACACTAAAAAACAGGAGAATCCCGTTTTTCTGACAGAATGGATCCCCTTTGGTGATCAGGAATCTATTTCCAAGGCTCTCTCCGAGATCGAGCAGAAGTACAGAGAACTCCAGGAGAACCTGCCCGTCGGCATATACAGGGGTACAGAGAGCGGATTACTTCAGACAGCGAACAGCGCTCTTATCAGGATGATGGGTTTCGATTCCTTTGAAGAACTGCAGAATGCAAAGCTTAAGGATGTCTGGATTGATACCGGACAGCGTGCAGCAATGATCGAACGGTTGAGGAAAGAGGGGGCGGTCCTCGATTACGAGGTGCATCTGAGACGGAAGAACGGTGATGAGCTGATTGTCTCCTTCGATGCTCGAGGCACTTTCGATGCGGAGGGCAGGCTTCTGTATTTCGATACGATAGTTCTGGATATCACACGACAGGTTCGGGCAAAAATGGAGCTGGAGCACCTGGCTCGAACCGATTATCTCACAGGACTTTTCAACCGTCAGTACCTGATAAAGAGATTTGAAGAGGAAATTGCAAGGGCAGCCAGATATGACAGACCCCTGACTGCAATGCTGATAGATCTAGATTTCTTCAAGGCAGTGAACGATACTTACGGCCACATGGCAGGAGATGCTGTCCTTGTTTCGGCAGTCTCAAGTATAAAGGGCATTCTGAGAGAGACCGATTTTGCAGGCAGATACGGAGGAGAGGAGTTCTGTGTTGTAATGCCTGAAACCTCCATTCAGGGGGCAGAAGAACTGGCTGAAAGACTGAGAAAAGCCATGGAGGAAACCCCGCACGAACTGCCTGACGGCAGCACTCTCTGCATTACCTGCAGCATAGGGCTGACAGAAGTTTCATCTGGAAGCGTTAAAGAGACCATAGCACTTGCTGATTCGGCTCTGTACATAGCAAAAAGATCCGGTCGGAATCGTATACATCTGAAGACCTACAGCTGATTTCAGAACGCATAGGAGGGTGATATGAGCGCGGGATCCGGAAGTATGCCGGAAGGCAGCCTGCTCTTCCGGGAGCAGTACGCAATGGCGCAATCGCAGAAGAACGGCTGGACCAGATCGGTCAGTACCTGGAAATGCATTACTGTCAGTCTTTCTGCTACCCATCTTAATGTAAAACTCCACGGTCTGTTCGGCTTACTTGTCAAGCCGTTCAGTGCGGACCTTGATCATACAATTCCCCTGATCGATATCAGATCGGTTGTGAAAAAGAGGAATTACTTCGGATACAGCGAAATTTCAGTCGTGTTCAGCCTCAGATCGGGGGGTGAGCGGGAACTGCTCCTCTACCTCAAGAGGGGGGATGAATTCCTCAACCTTCTCGACAGCATGAGGAGTTGAGAGCACCGGTTCAATCTGGAGGAAGTTGCTGTTTCAGGGACGAACCTGCCGCTTTGAAAACTACGATAGCCCCCAGTATCACAGGTATGTAAAGGAGAAAGAAACGCTGAAGAAGAGTGAAGATACCGAGCGTATCCGAACTCATTACCGAAGCCATGAGAGCGGCAATACTGAGTTCAGCAACACCGCTTGCTCCCGGACTTGGAGAAAAATAGCAGATGAAAAGAACCAGGGTCTGTATGGCGAGTACCTGAACAAAATGCCCCGATGATCCAAGCCCGAGCATTATGAAATATGCAAGGATGAACTTGTTCAGATAGAGTACCCATGTCAGGAAAATGGCCAGGATCAGTACGAATGGATGCTGTGTAATGAAGAGTTTGCAGGAGTCCTTGTACGCAGTCACCTCAGTGATGATCCGGTCTGTTATTCTATGTATTCTTTTCTCAAATCTGGGAATCCAGGAACAGAGTTTCGCAGCAAACCAGGTCGCAAACTTCAGAAGGAGGCTCGGTTTCAGCACAAGCAGTACGACAATGATAAGCTCTGTAACGAATACGATGAAACAGAATATGATAAGGCTGTGCATCGTTCTGCTGAATGAATCACCAAGCACACTTAGCGCCAGAACTGCCGCAACTATAAAAAAGATCAGGGTTCCAAGCAGGTTCAGCAGACTTACCGAAAGAGATTTTCCGACCGAAACACCAGCCCTGTAGTATATGTACATCTGGGCTGGTCCTCCTGCGCTCTGAGACGGGGTTACCGCCCCCATGAAGATATTAGCGAGGTTAGCCCGGAAACTCACCATGAATTTCATCTCTGGAACAAGCTTCATAAAGAAAATATGGTTTCGGAAAGCTCCCAGGCACATATCGATGGAGGAGAGAATCAGTACTACCGCAAGGTATCCCGGGTTGAAATTCTTAAGGGCGTTCAGGGTATCACCGGTATGTGTCTTCAGGAATATCGCCGTAAGCGCCGTGACACTGAGAAGTATGAAGACGATAAGCCCTTTGCGGATTTTAGCCTTATCGAATCCCTTAACTCCAGGCGGCTGATCCGTTATGAGCTGTTCTGCGGCATCAACTCTGTCTTCCTCTGGCAAATGAACCCCGTCTTTGTTATGCAGGGAAGGCGGGAGAGATGTCCCGCCTTCGTGTTCATTAAAGTGTTCGCTCAGCGATTGTCCCGGACAACAGCTGCCAGTCGTTTAACTCCTTCAACGATCTGTTCTTCACTGGCATAGCTGAAGTTCAGGCGCATGCTTCTGAAATCATCGTTATTCGGGAAGAAGGCACTGCCGGGGACATAGGCGACATTCTCATCCACTGCTTTGGGGAAAAGATCGTCCGCGCTCATTCCCTCCGGCAATGTAAGCCAGAGGAACAGGCCTCCCTCAGGTTTTGTCCATGTGACATCAGGCATGTCAGAGAATTCACTCGCAAGAGATTGCAGCATGATATCTTTCTTTCTGCTGTAAAGGGCGATTGTATTCTCAAGGCCCTTCTCAAGGGCTCCGTTCACGAGCATCGCATGAGTGATGGCCTGGTTGAACGGCGGTGTGCAGAGGTCAACCGCCTGTTTGGCCATTACCATCTTATCGACCAGCCAGTGAGGTCCGCATGCCCATCCGAGACGGAAACCGGGCAGCAGTATCTTCGAAATAGTATAAAGGGAAAGAACCATATC
>JBDLJP010000023.1:0-13269 GCA_039714295.1 Candidatus Fermentibacterota bacterium | reverse complement strand
CGATTATGCGATCTAACATCCTACACCAGGGATAGATTGCTGAATATGAAATTCTCGGAACTCCTGCACACCGATGAGAGAAGAATGCTCAATGGTGATGGAACCGCAAAAGAGGGATTCTCCGACATTCCAAATGTGTTCACTGTCAGGCTTGTAAGAGGAGATGGCGAACTCCGTCATATCGAGTTTTCCGTTCGCAGTTTCACCTACAGCGGTGAAGATGCCATCCTTGGAATTGCAAGAGATATCACAATTCTGAAAAAACTGGAAAATGAACAGAAGAAAAAAGAAAAGCTTGAATCTCTGGGCCTTCTTGCCGGAGGCATAGCTCACAATTTCAACAATTTTCTGACTGCCATCATGGGAAATATCTCTCTTGCAAGAACAATGGTTGAACCGGGCAGTGATCTTTACGAAATCCTGACAAACTCCGAACACGCGGCCAGCAAGGCATCCAATCTCCCCAGACAGCTTCTCACTTTTTCCATGGGAGGAGATCCGGTCAGGTCTCGTGTTTCAATGGGGAGAATCATCAGAGACTCAGCCGATTTTGCTCTGAGCGGTTCCAGTACAACAGCCGAGTACTCCATTCCGGATGACCTCAAACAGGTCTTCATAGACGGCGAACAGATCGCACAGGTCATAAACAATATTGTCACAAACGCGCAACAGTCTATGCCCGACGGGGGTAGAGTCTGTATCGACGCTGAGAATATCCTTATACACGAAAACGATCCACTGACAATCCCCGAAGGTCAGTACATTAAGATCGCCATATCGGACAATGGTATCGGTATTGAAGATAATCATCTCAACAGAGTATTTGATCCTTTTTTTACAACAAAGCGGAATGGGACGGGTCTCGGTCTTGCAACCGCATATTCGATCATCCGGAAACACAGCGGGTACATCAAAATCAAGACCAAAGCAGGTGCGGGCAGCACATTCACAATATATCTTCCCGCTGAACTGCATTCCGAATCCTCCGATGCCAGGGAACCCGGACCTGAAAAGCTCTCCGGGGGGAAAATACTCGTAATGGATGATAAGGAACTGGTCAGAGAAACTGTCATGATCATGCTCAGCAGACTTGGCTACGAAGTTGACAGTGCGAGCGACGGAAGAGAAGCAATTGTCAAGTACAAATCAGCCATGAGTACTTCCGAACCTTTTAACGCTGTGATTCTGGATCTGACGGTTCCTAATGGTCTTGGTGGAATGGAAACCATGGAAGAACTGCAGAAAATTGATCCGGATATCACAGCGGTTGTATCCAGCGGGTATTCCAACGCGCCGGTTATGTCTGATTACTCCGTATATGGTTTTGCAGGTGTTATTATGAAACCCTATTCTATCACTCAGCTCTCAGATCTCCTGCGAAAAGTTTTCAATGAGTAAACCGCGCAGAGAGTGATTCATCCCCGAATCACGCACATCATTACATCACAGGTCAGGTCAGATATTCCGAACCGACCTATAAGGGGAGGTATGATGCCCCCCCTTATGCTCTTAAGCTGCAAATACCTATCTTAAAATCATCATCGATTCAGTAACAGTGAAATCAGATGTGGAAAACCTGATATGATAAATACCAGCGGGAACCGTTCTGTCATTACCATCCATCAGGTTCCAGACAAGGCTGTGTTCACCGCTCTGTATTTCACTGTTCAGCAGGGTTGCGATCTTGCGCCCGCTCAGATCGAATACTTCAATCGATACATTCGCGGAACTGCCGACACTGTAACTGATAAGTGCGGATCCGGTCGCAGGGTTTGGGTACACGCCGGTGAACTCATCCTGCAGCAGCGGTGATTCCGATTCTCCCGTACCAAGACCAGATACATCAATTGAGCCCAGATAAGTGTAGAAATTCCTGCCCCAGACAGTGATATTCAATGTTCCCACACTGGTTGGCTGCACATAAATATCAGCTTCACCCGTAGCATTGGTCAGAGCAACTTCGTAGACTTCACCTGTCTGCCAATCACCCTTCTGGAGACAGACCCTCGCGTTCTCCAGCGGTGCCCGTCCATCGGTCACGGTGACACTGACCGTTGTGAATCCGTTTATAGAGGCAGGGTGCGAAACGGACATGATCCTGGCAGAATCAGTCCAGATGGGAAGCTCCGGGTCACCGAAGAGGTTGTATTCCTTCAGGCACCAGTCCATGTAGGTGCTGCATGGAGGAACGTAGTAATCCATACTGGTACCGTGCGCTATCCCCAGATTGTAGATATCGTTCTGCCAGTGATCCTGATAGAATCTGATGCAGAGCATTTCGCTTGGACCTGTGCAGGGACCCGCAAAATTACCCCAGCCGTAGCGGCTGTTAAAGCATCCGAATCCGCCCCCGCCGGGTGAGGCCAGCCAGGCATCAGCACAGCATTCGTTACCGTCTAAATGCCCGATGAAACAGGAGATCGACTGCCATAGAGCGGGTAACCCGCCATCCTGTATGTTGGTCTGAGCCATTATGTGGGCCGTTGTATAATCGCTGTATGCGGAGGTCCACATCGCCGTAATGTTTCCGTGACTGGCGTGGTACACGTGGTGCGGGCCTGCATCTATCATATCTCTTGTAATAGCGGAGCTGTTGCTGCCTGTCGATTCGAAACAGGGCTCGATCTCCCATTCCGCTGATGGAATGAAAACCGAGATCGATTCAGCGCTGGCGCTTCCGGGGATATAGGGCGAACTCCAGAGGATTCCTGTAGTGTAACCCACTCTCAGTTCCCGCGGCGCGGTTTCAAAATAGTCCACTGTTTGAATGCCTTCGTAAATAAATACCTTGTCAAGGAAGATATCGGCTTCAGTGGCTGAGCTGACGCTTGCTCTTCCCACCCATAGATCGGGGTGGTAATCTACCAGGTCGTAGCCCGGTGGCTGAGGATACTGGTACGGATAAGGAACCTCACCGTAAATACTGTTGAAATTACGGTTCCACAGATCCGCTCCCGGCGCAGTATCATTGATATCCGCAAAATAGAGATCCGAAGGAGCAATTTCAGTATAGCTGGCACTTCCAACCAGCAGCGCGTCTCTGCATTCCACTCTATCATCGTCACCGAAAATCAGAACATAATCGGTACCTTCATCGCGGCATTCAGTCAGGAATGCCCGCATATTCTGCTGCAGATCAGCAAAAGAGTACTGCGAATTAACCCAATCAGTGGTGTAAACACACGCAGGCACACCTTTTGAAGTTTTCCAGTCAGCCAGGTCCTGCGCCTGTGTTTCGTAATCCGGGTGAGTGATAATCACATATTGTCCATATGCAAGTGCTTTCTCCGGAACCAGATGGGCACCCGAAGCGGATACGCCTTCAGGATTAATTACAAGTCTTCTGAGAATCGCCATGGCTTTCTCTTCGCTGGACCGTGTCCTCCGCGTAATGAGCCTTACAGATGGGCTCTCCTCGTATTCAACGCGAATTGTCATCTCTGAGAGAACCTGCAGTGTCCTGTCTGCCGGATTCCACCTGACTGGAAATACATTCAGATATGCTACCGGTATTCCCCAGTAAACACTCGAACTGTGCAGTGCAACCCTATTTTCCGGATAATAGCTGCTCCTGCTGTAGATATGTTCGTCGGGTTCAGCCTGACGGTAATCCATCTCCACAGAAAGCGGAACCGGCTCATTTGCCGGCATTACATCGTAACCACCCCTTAAGGCTCTGTAATCAGCGTTGACCACTTCAATATGTGTCGCGATGCATCCCGTCGGCATTGCGACTCTTACAGGCATGATCGGAAGACATGGGGCACCACTGGTAGTGATATAGGGAAGACCCTCAACTGTAACCGCTGTATATATACCTTCTTCTGTCAGCGATATAGATGTCTGATCGAAGGGCACTGTCACTGTAAACTCCCCCGCCGCTGCGAACGCGGTGGCAAAGAAAATTAGGAATAATCTGTTCATGCTACTTTCCTTCCAGGCAGGATCCAGTTGTTTATGATTTTCTAATCAGAGTGATATGATTGAACATCCAAGATAATTATATGATCTGCTGCTCACTCATGCAATAACATATTAATTCAGTATGACTATAATTCTTCGCGGTACGCTGACAAAGCTTCAAGTCATGTATTGCGATTTTCATCTGAATGTAAGATAGTAATACTGGTTTAAACATCAAGCCGGATGGGATACTTCTTATGGATAATTCCAGTTCTGTTCTTTCATACATGTCCATTGATAATGTTGTACGGAATTCAGATGAACTCATCCTGTTTATCAGCCGTAACGGGACTATCATTCTTGTAAACAACCGCGGCTCTGAGATTCTTGGCAGTTCAGCAGATGAAGTGACGGGAAGAAACTGGTTTGAGGATTTCATTTCCGATACGGCCCGTGAACATGTATTCGATATGTTCAGGTCCAGTCTGCTCAATCCTGAAGCATCTGTTTTCAGACAGGAATACACGATTCTCTGCAAAGACGGGACTGAGAAACATGTTTCACTGTATAACAAGGTTATTAAAGATGAAGATGGCATTGTTATGTGTGTTCTGCTTTCAGGTCATTTGATTGATAATCCTGCTGAGATCAGTGAGGGCTGTTCAAATGAGCAGGATCTGTACAAATCAGTCGTTCAGAACAGTAACGACTCGCTGATAGTCTACAAAGACGGATTAATCGTCTTCGTCAACGACACGGCAAAGAGAATAACCGGCTATCTTGAAGAGGAGTTCTACGAATCCAGCATTCTGGATTTTATTTCAGCTGATTACAAACCGGTTATGCAGCAATACATGAATGCCATCACAGCGGGTAAGGACTCTCCCTCATTATTCGAAATCGAGATTCTGCGCAAGGACGGCGATATCATACCTGCTGAGATCAGCGTTTCGACTATTCAGTACAAAGGCGAGCGGGCTCATATGGCTATCCTGAGGGATCTGTGCAGCAGACATTCTCTTGAGGAGCGATTACGTCAGGCACAGAAGATGGAGGCGGTAGGACAGCTTGCAGGAGGCGTTGCGCACGATTTCAACAACATTCTGCAGGTCATTAACGGTTACACGGAATTGGCTCAGGCATCACTTGAGGAGGGAGATCCGGTTCAGGAAATGCTTCAGCAGGTTCTGCAGGCAGGAGAGAGAGCGAATTCTCTCATAACGCAGCTTCTCACATTCAGCCGCAATAAGGAGATCGTAACAAAAGTCCTTGACCTCAGCGAGATTATCGATCAGCAGATGCCTTCACTGCAAAGCATTGCAGGTGAGGATATTGAACTTGAATTCCTGCCTTCCAGCGATTCTGTTTACATCAATGGTAATCAGGAGATGATAGGACAGATACTCCAGAACATCTTTCTAAACGCAAGGGATGCAATGCCCGATAGCGGCAAGATCCTTGTAAAGACCAAACGGATTTTTCTTGACAGGGAATTCTGTAAAGCCAATTCTTCAAATGAGCAGGGCTATTATGCGATGCTGTCCATATCCGATACCGGCTGCGGTATGGATAAGGGAACACTTGGCAGAATATTTGAGCCTTTCTTCAGCACCAAGGGTATCTCTGCCGGTACAGGGCTTGGATTATCAACTGTTTATGGAATTGTATCGCAGCATGATGGTATGATTACTGCAAAGAGCAAGCCAGAGAGCGGCTCAATATTCCAGATATATCTCCCCCTGGTTAAGAAGGATGCAATAATCGAGGAATTGCTTCCCGAACATGAGATCATTGAGGAGATATCTAAGACCATTGTTATTACAGAGAACGATGAAAGTTTAAGACATCTGACCATTGATGTTCTGTCCCAGGCAGGTCATGAAGTCATCACAGCGCCTAACGGAGAAGAAGCCGTATTTCTTGTCAGTGACTCTCCAGACAGTGTTGACCTTGTCGTACTTGATGTGATAATGCCTGTTCTTGGCGGTTATGAAGCTGCCGACAGGATCCGTGAGATTCGACCTGATATTCCGCTCATATTCTGCAGCGGGTCAGATGAGGGACAGAGCAGCAAGGACACAAACAGCCATCTCGAAGGATCCAGATTCCTGTCCAAACCTTATTCGATGGCACAGCTTCTGAAAGCCGTAAACGATCTTTTCGCCGAAATAACTTAACTGTGCACTTATACACTTCTTTCAAGGGGGAATTGTGAAGTTTAGAATGACAATGACCGCACTATCTTTGATGCTGTTGATGACTGCTGTATCTTCCGGGGCAATGGAAATGAACGGTATTGAGTTTCCAGATGCAATAACAGTGAGCGGAGCCGACCTGTTTCTGAATGGTCTCGGAAAACGGGAAGCTACCATTTTCAATGTAGATGTCTACGTTGCTGCGCTCTATCTTGAACAGACTGGAAACGACGGATACGCCATCTGTGATTCCGAGCAGACAAAACGTCTTATTCTCCATTTTGTCCGTGATGTAGGCGGTGAAGATATAGCTGGCGCCTGGGCGGAGGGATTCGTGAAGAACAGTGGAGACGATCTATCTCTTTACGAAAGCAGGATCGTAACTCTGAATTCATGGATGTCTGAGATGAAGGATGGCCAGGAGATGATATTTACCTACACTCCCGGCACCGGACTCGAGATATTGGTAAAGGGCACAACCATGGGCACCATTGAAGGAAGCGATTTCGCCTCTGTCTTCTTCTCAATCTGGCTGGGGGATAATCCCCCGAATGGAGGGCTCAGAAGAGGTCTGCTCGGACTTAACTGAAGCACTCCTCGGGAAGATGGACAGCAAACGAACACCTGTCACTACCTGAAACCACGGACTCCAGAACCTCTACTGTCACTTTTCGCTCGAGGATCGTCTCCCAGATCTGGAGGTAGTATCCTGCCCCGCAGAGGCAATAGCTGGAGGGCAGCTCAATACCCATCTGAACCGCCTGTCTTACTCTTGGACAGTGACAGTACAGCTCCCTTTTCTTCTGGGGATCGCTTTCCTCCATATACTCCCGGAGATTGCCGCTCTTAGGTATCTTTGTTATCAGTATTCTGTTGCCATCTTTTTTTCCGGCAACTCCCCATCCGGATTCTACAATCCTGTCGACCAGAGAATCCTCGAAAAGCATTCCTTTTCTAAGTGAATCCTCCAGCTGCTGCTGAAGCGCTTCAATCACTGCATCAACATCCCCGGTTTCGACATATATCCTTCGCAGTTTCTGCAGTCTGGCTCTGGGGTATGGACAGGAACATGCTGTCATAACGCCGTGAAGCATTTCCGAAGAACATTCATTTTCTATTTTACGGATGATATCAGCAGTCCATCTGATAGTTTCTTCCGTTTCTGTCTCACTGGTTATGCTTTCGCCCCGCTTCATTATCCTCTCCGCTACATCCTTGCCGCAATAGGCTCTGAGGCTGCCGAAAAGCTTCTGCTGCCAGGCTTCAATAAAATCGCTCATCGTATTTCCAGTATCCAATCCTCGACAGCACGCAGACCTTCTTCCGGAAAGAAGTGCCCCCCATCGTATTCAAAGAATGTCACTGCGTACCCGGCATCGGTAAGAAGATTCTTCGTATTTATAGCTCTGTCATCCTCCTGCGTACCTCTGCCGATGAATACCGGAAGGGAAGCAGCTGATTCAATTACCCCCACGGAATAGAGTTCTTCATCAATAACCCCGCTGTAGGTGGCAATTCCGGAAAACAGCTCTGGATTCCGAAATCCGGTCCAGTATGCCATGATCCCGCCCTGACTGAATCCAAGCAGGTAGACATCACCTATACTGTACCGGCTCTTGATCATCTCCAGGCATGCAAGAATCATATCCGAAGATAATTCAATTGAACCGCTGAACATTTCCTGTTTCTGTTCAGGGGGCATATCCCCCCCATCCCACTCGCTGGAACCATGGACTGTCCAGCTGTACACCGTCCTGCCGCCCTGCTCGAAGGCGTAGGGTGCCTGGAGAGAGACAAAGATAAAATTCCCCTCATCGAATGAGGTCCATCTGGAGGAAAATTCTGCGACATCTCCTCCGTAACCGTGAAGCGCCAGGACGAGGTCATAATCATCCTGAGGATTATAATCGTCGGGAAAATGAATTCTTGTCGTCTGCATTGAAGGGAATTCCAGGTACAGTCTCTCACCAAGCACTTCCATGCTCCTGCGCTCCCTGGCTTCTTCCATAACAGCCATGGTTTCAGCTGCATATTCATTGAACACTTCATCATCCATTACAGATGAAAAATCAGTATCAGTCTCTATAAGATCAGGTCTGTCGAACCCCGCAAGGGCAGACTGCAGGAGCGCTTTCCCTGCAAGTTCCGGTTCATCAAGCAGTCCGAAACAGCATGCCAGGTTGAAAAGGGTGATCGGATTATCATCCAGATCCGCCCCGAGAGCCAGAATGTAGTATTCAGCTGCCCCTGCATAATCGCCATCCTGATAGCATAATCCGGCTTCGCGAACAAGAAATCCCGGATGACTCTCATAGGATTCAAAAAGTTCTGCAGATAGTTCTCCCAGCGACAGTGAACCTTCCGCCGCAATCACTGAAGAGGCAGAGAAGACTGTGATGGTAAGCAGCATACAAGTAAAACGCTTCATTTTAGAGACCGCCTTTCCTGGAATTGATACACTCTAAGTATATGTCTATCTGATATATTGTCAAAAATTTCACTAAAATACCGGAATGATCCACTGATGTTCTTGCTGCTTCTCTATTTGCGTTATGCAATTTCACGGCTTATTATTACTTTCCCTAATTAACATTCAAAGGAGCTCTGCAGTTAAATTCGGAATTCAATCCTGGGGAAGCGAAGGGGATAACAGACCTCTCCTGGCTCTGGCGGCAGGACTCTCTGCTGCGGGGCACGAAGTCGATCTGGTTATTTCAAGTATTGAGGGACAGAATTATTCTGATCATGCGGAGAGGATTGGTATAAGGCTCAGACAGACCAGGTCTCTGAACTACTCCACTGAGGAACTTCAGAACATGGCAAAACAGGTCATTGCGCAGCGAAACTCGCTTTCTCAGTTCAGATCCGTACTCGATCATCTTTTTAACCCATTAATTGAAGATATCTTCCGTGAATCAAAAAGGTTATCTGCTATATCCGATGCGGTTATCGGTCATTTTGCTGTATATCCTCTCTCCATTGCGGCAGAAAGCGCCCGAATACCGCACATAACCGTAACCACAACACCCTCTGTTGTCCCTTCGGCTTCTCTTCGGCATCCAGGGATTCCATGGATGGGTAAGAAGGTGAACTCGCTTATCTGGAAAGCAGGTTCCATGCTCATCAGCAGGATAATCACCGATGATGTGAATAGAATGAGAAAAAGCGAAGGGTTGGCGTTTAAGAAGAATACTTTTTCCTCAATGATCGAATCCAGACTCCTGAATCTGGTGCAGGCAAGCCCTCAGCTTGTTGACCGGGCGCCGGACTGGGGGAGCCATAACCGTCTATCCGGTAATCTGACACTACCCTGCGAATCAATGGATCAATCGCTTCCGGAAAAAGTTGAAAAATTCCTGAGAGAGGGACCTCCGCCTCTGTTTGTCTCCTTCGGCAGCATGATGGTATTTGAGCCCTGTAACTCCAAAACCATTCAACTCACCGCAGCAGCAGCTGTTGATACAGGATTCCGAGCGATTATTCAGTACGATGGTTTGATAGCGCCGCATATTCTGCCCGGACACGATATTCTGCTTGTTGGCAAAATGCCGCATGAGCTGATTGTTCCCCGATGCTGCGGGATAGTTCACCATGGAGGAGCTGGAACCAGCCATACTGCCGTTCGATCCGGAGTTCCATCTATTGTTGTCATGTTTGCCGTTGATCAGTTTTACTGGGGAAACCTTCTTACAGAAAAAGGTGTTGCAGCAGCAGCGATCAAGAGAAGAAAATTGACCCGGCGGAAACTTGCAGATGCGATGCTGAAACTTAAAAGTAATCCATTATTCAAAATGAATTCGGCAAGAATCGGCAGCAGATTGAAAACTGAAGACGGAGTCAGCAGAGCTGTTGACATTATCGAAGAAATCATTCAGAAGCATGATGTATAAAGAATGAAGCTCCAATTGGAACCTATATCATTAGTAGCGCTGTTGAGGAGCTGTCAGCTGCGGTGAGGTTTGTGAAGCTCTACATCGGATTCAAGTTTTGGATTCTCCCGCGCGAATTATCTTCAACTACAGTTGCCTTTCTGATGAAGCTGGAACATAATGCTGATAAGGAAATTTGAGATTAGCGGAATCCGGTTTACAGCAGGGAGAAATTATGCGCAGGATATACCTTGATCATAACGCTACTACACCTCTTCATCCGGAGGTAAAGTCGGCGATAATTGAATCAATTGATGTTTTCGGAAATCCTTCCAGCCTCCATGAAGATGGCAGAAATGCTCGAATTCTTATCGAAACTGCCAGAGAGCGGGTTGCCGCGCTCATTAACGCTGATCCCGAGGAGATCTTGTTCGTTGGAAGCGGTTCGGAGGCCAACAATACTGTACTTTCTCTGGTCAGCTGCAGCGGAGCCCGCTGCAGTCTGCATGCACCTGCAGAAAGTGATCTTGTAGTTTCATCCATCGAACACCCCTGCATCCTGGAAACTTCGAAATGTCTGAA
This sequence comes from Candidatus Fermentibacterota bacterium, assembly GCA_039714295.1. GTDB lineage: Bacteria > Fermentibacterota > Fermentibacteria > Fermentibacterales > JCC-6 > Aegiribacteria. Next base: position 2,720 of record JBDLJP010000023.1, on the reverse strand, counting down.
AAACAGAGGAACTGCCGTAAAGCGCATCGGTGTGGATAGGCGGGGCCTTGTCAGAATGGACGATCTGCAGCAGGCTGTATCCGAAAATACTTCACTTGTATCCATTATGATGGTGAATAACGAAACAGGTGCAATTCAGGATATTGAAAAAGCCGTTGAAATAGCTCATGCCTCGGGTGCCATGTTCCATACGGACGCCGTACAGGCAGTGGGCAAATTGCCCCTGGATGTCAAAAAACTTAACATAGATTTTCTGACAATCTCAGCCCATAAGATCTATGGACCGAAAGGGGTCGGAGCTCTCTACGTCAGGAAGGGTACTCCATTCTGTCCGCTGATCAGAGGCGGTCACCAGGAAATGGGACGGCGCGCAGGCACCGAAAACACACTGGGTATAGTAGGTCTTGGACGCGCAGTTGAACTTCGGGCTCAGGAGATGGATGCTGAATCTCAGCGTCTTTCAGAGCTTAACAGCGTACTGAGAGAAGGAATCGCCAGCCGTATCGACAACATACATTTCAACAGCGATCCTGAGTACTGCATTCACTCCACACTTAATGTTTCCTTTGAAGGGGTAGAAGGAGAGGCGCTTCTCCTCTACCTGGATTACGAGGGAGTTGAGGTTTCTACCGGTTCCGCATGCGCATCAGGATCCCTCGATCCATCCTATGTTCTTCTGGAAATGAATCTCCCCATTGAATTCACGCATGGCTCACTCAGATTCAGCATGGGAAGATCAACTACCCGCGACGACGTCGATTACGTTCTGGATGTTCTTCCGGAGATCGTTAATAAACTCCGCAGAATGTCCACTGTATACGGAGGTGGGCGATGAGCTCCTGGCTTTACACTGAAAAAGTCAAAGATCACTTCATGAATCCAAGGAACATCATGTTCGATGAAGAGGATTTCCAGTACGATGCTAAAGGGAAGACAGGCAATATAAAATGTGGTGATGAGATGATCTTCTATCTGAAGATAGACCCGGATACTCTCACGGTCACAGACTGCAGGTGGAAAACATTCGGATGCGCAAGCGCCATTGCGAGTACATCGGTTCTTTCGGAGATGATAAAGGGCATGACCCTCGAGGATATCTGCAATATTTCCAATGTGGACATAATGAACGAACTGGGGGGACTTCCGGATAACAAGGTTCACTGCTCCGTACTTGGAGATAAAGCCCTTGCGGAAGCAATCAACAATTACTACCGCGAGCATGGTATGCTCGAAAAGGTTCACGACACCGTCTCCAGGATAGTGTGCGAATGTCTTAATATCTCAGAGGAAGAGATCGAACATGCCGTACTTGAGGGAGCTCGCAATTACTATCAGCTGCAGGAGATGACCAAGATCGGTACATCCTGCGGCAAGTGTGAGGAAGATGCGAAGGAGCGTCTTGCTTTTTATCTCGACAAACACTTCGGAATCAGCGTATGTGTTCAGCCTTGAGGAGCAGTACAGGAAACAGTTTCGGATTAAACAGATGGGGCGGCCGTTCGGCCGCCCCTTACTGATACTGGACTATTAGCGGATTATTGTCAGCTGGCGTTTAATCATCTCGCCGCTGCTGGTGACAAGCTGCACGAAGTACATTCCGCTTTCCTCAATGAAAGTATTTGCGGTTCCGGCCGCGGGGAAACTCTCGATTACTCTTCCAGCTATGTCGAATACCTGAACTGTTCCGGTTTCGCCGGCTGGAAGAAGACAGTTTACTGAAATATTCCCATTGCTTGGATTTGGAGCAACACTCAGTACAGCTGCAGGTGCGTAAGCGGTCTCATCACCATATACACCTGTTGCAGTATCCGGAAGGTCCATGAAATCCGCATTGAGAACTTCTCTAGTTCCCGAAGCGTACTGAACAAAAGTGGCTACATTCAAGTTATTGAAAGGGTGTGTAACCGGATTCAGTGTATAGGAGCCTGCGACACTGATGGTCTGAGGATATGGTCCTGTGAAATCAAGAACCTTTCCCTGGGAGCCCAGCGGATATGCGACCGGTATCCACATCATCTCCTGTCCGCTGTATCCGCCCCAGCTTGAGTTGGCTATTTCGTGATCCTCGAGGATCGCGGACCAGACTTTGATAGTGTAGGTCTGGGCAGGCTCCTGCTCGGCTGTGATACTGTAGTATGCCATACCTCCGGAGGCATCACCGACGAAATTGATATCGAAGTCGATATATGCCGGTACAGCAAGTCTGTTGTTGATCGCGGTTGCGTATCCTGACGGAGAGGAGCTTGCAGATAATCCATCGATCTTCACAGTTGGCGTTCCGGTTACACCATAGAAACTGAATCTTCCCGAACAGAATGAATTTGCTCCGGGACCGTTATAGAATAAATAGAGGGGTGCGAGATCCCCGGAGGCAACGAAGGGGTTGAGAGCAGTCTTAACAGCTGGCCAGCTGCTGATACAGGATCCTCAACCGGTCTGGGTGAAGTACTCCCACAGAACAACCCTCTCGGCTGAGAAGGATAACGCAGCAAATATCAGAAGAAAAAACAGCAATATTCTCATATCTTATCTCCTTTCACAATATTCATACTGTATAACTATGTATTTGTACAGTGTCCCATCTTCTTACTCAAAATATCCAGTGTTTCCGGAAACTTGTCAAGAACCGATTATCATGCAATATCCGGAAATATGTTTCACCTTGATATTTCTCCAGGTAATAGTCATATTCAGGCTGGAAGTATTCTGGAGGGAATTCA
>JBDLJP010000022.1:0-13287 GCA_039714295.1 Candidatus Fermentibacterota bacterium | reverse complement strand
TATACCGCCGCAAAAGATACCCTCTGGGAATCCGCTGCGATGCTTGACGAATCCGCAATGGAGGAGTACTTCAAAGGGACGTTATCCCCCGATATGATCAGGCAGCTCCTTCGCAAGGGAACGATAGAAGGCAGCTTTGTTCCCGTATTGTGCGGAGCGGCACTGAAAAATATCGGGATACAGCAGCTTATGGATGCCATTGTAGACTGGCTGCCCGCGCCATCGGAGCTTCCTCCGGTCTCCGCGCACCTCAAAGACGGTTCATCAGTGCAGGTAGAGCGCAGTATCGATGAGGCATTTTCAGCACTGGTATTTAAGGTTCAGAGTGATCCTCATCTGGGAAGACTGGCTTTCATGAGAGTTTATTCGGGCAGCATAACGGATGGCCAGCGGGTCCTGAATAACACAACTGATAAGAAAGACAGACTGACAAGACTTGTGAGGATGCATGCCAACAAGAGGACCCATCTGGATAGAATCTCGGCCGGGGACATTGCCGCTGCAGGGCTTAAAGATGTCTCAACGGGCGATACACTTACGTTTCCAGACAAGCCGCTGATCCTTGAATCCATTGAATTTCCGGATCCGGTGATACAGATGGCGATAGAACCCATGAGCACCTCCGATGAGAAAGCCCTGGACGACGCCCTGGTATCCCTGACCAGCGAAGACCCGAGTTTCAGAGTCGGTCTGGATGAGGAGTCGGGACAAACCCTTATCAAGGGAATGGGAGAGCTGCACCTTGAGATAATTGCAAGCAGAATTCAGCGGGAAAAAGGGGTGAAGGTCAGAACCGGCAAACCACAGGTATCGTACAGGGAAAGCATCTCTATCGCGACTTCCGGCAGAGGCGACTTCAGAAAGTCCATTCAGGGCAGAGGCCACTTCGGTAATGCTGTTGTAAGGGTAGATCCTATTGATTCGGGAATCGAGTTCGTAAACATGCTGAAAGACAAGGATTTCCCGGATCATTTCACGGAAGCCGTGGAAAGAGGGATTATGGGGTCGGTAGGAGCAGGTCCCCTTGCAGGTTACCCTATAGACGGGATCAGAATTGAGCTTCTTGAAGCTACGCTCCACGAAACGGATTCTTCGGAAACAGGATATGCCTATGCCGGAGCGATGGCTTTAAGGGAATCCCTGAAGAACGGCAGACCTGTTCTGAAGGAGCCCGTCATGCGGCTGGATATTATTTGTCCTTCCGATTATGTGGGAGAGGTTATCGGGGATGTGAACGCCCGCAGGGGCAGTGTTTTGAGTATGGAACCAATGGGCGAGGTACAGTCAATCAAAGCAAGGGTTCCCCTTGCGGAACTTTTTGGTTATAGTAGCGCCCTACGTTCGTTAACACAGGGTCGTGCGGGATTTTCTATGCAATTCCACGATTATGCCCGAATTGCTGAGAATATTACACGGCGCCTGCTTGAACAGATGGGAATCACAGGGTTCAGCTAGAAACCAGTGGTAAATTGAGACAGGAGATATTATTGATGGCTAACAGGTTGAGGATTAAGCTCAGAGCTTACGATCACAGGCTTCTTGATCGCTCCGCTTCCGCTATTGTCAGAAGCGTTTTGAAAACCGGAGCCAGTGTTTCAGGGCCGATTCTTCTCCCGACAAAGAGATCAATCGTAACGGTATTGAGAAGTCCTCATGTGAATAAGAAATCTCGCGAGCAGTTCGAGATGAAAGTGCATTCAAGACTTATTGATATTCAGGACCCTAATGAAGAAACCGCAGCCGCTCTCAGGTCACAGGATGTGCCCGCGGGAGTAGATGTGGAAATGAACGAAATCTAAATTCACTGTTTTCTTCTAACTGATCCGGCAATGCCGGATTAAGAGAAACACCGCATTACCGGACAATGGCGGTTGCCCGGTGAGCGAAGCAAAAAACGCTCGTCCCTCCGCCTCCAAAGGGACTTCAGCGATGGGAAGTGATCTATGAGCGGACTAATGGCTCGTAAGATAGGGATGACCCGTATCTTTAAGGATAACGGACAGGCTGTTCCTGTTACTGTGCTTGAAGCGCAGCCGAATCCGGTTACGCAGGTTAAAACTGTGGAGACTGACGGGTATGAAGCCCTTCAGATAGGCTACAGAGGACAGAAAAAGAAACGTCTTAATAAGCCCACAATCGGTCATCTGGATAAGAGCGGGGCTCCGCCAGTATCCAGGTTCTGCGAGATATCCATGCCCCGGAAGGCAGTATCTGCAGGAGAACTGCTTGATGTATCAATGTTCAATCCCGGAGAGAAGGTCGATGTTATAGGTCTTACAAAGGGAAAGGGCTTCCAGGGTGTTGTTAAGCGTCATGGGTTTTCCGGAGGGGATGCTACTCACGGAAACAAGTCTCACAGAGTTCCGGGATCAATAGGCCAGTGTGCGACTCCGGGAAGGGTATGGAAGAACAAAAAAATGCCCGGCAGGGATGGCGGAAAAAGAATAACCGTCCGAAACCTTGAAGTTGTACAGGTAGATTCCGAGAAGAACCTTCTGGTTCTGAAAGGAGCTGTTCCCGGAGCTAAGAACGGCTACCTCATGATAAGGAAACAGAAGTCAGGGGGTGAAGAATAGCCATGGCTGATGTAAGAGTCTATACCATGAGCGGTGAAGAGGTCGGTAAGACTGATCTTCCCGAGGAGATGTTCGCTATGAACGTTTCTACACACATTCTCTGGGAAGTCGTAAGAGCCGAATCGCTGAATTCCCGTCAGGGAACAGTATCCACGCTTGGCAGAAGTGATGTAAAAGCATCCGGCAGAAGACCCTGGCGCCAGAAAGGCACAGGTAATGCAAGAGCCGGTACTTCCGCGTCACCCATCTGGAGAGGCGGCGGAGTCACATTCGGACCCACCCCGAGAAAATGGAATATCAAGCTGAATCGAAAAGTCAGAAGGAAGGCCCTTGCCGGTATTCTAAGTGAAAGACTTGCGGAAGGAAATCTGAGGATAGTCAGAGATCTGAAATCCAGCGGCAAAACCCGGGAAATGACTGAACTGCTCTCTAATCACGACTGCTCTGGCAGAAGAACAGTGATCCTCGTTACGGACACAGACGATGACAGTTTTGTTAAAAGAGCTTCCCGGAATATTCCCCGTCTGAAAGCAACAAGTGCTGCAAGCGTTTCCATTCACGATCTGGTCAATTCTGAAGTTGTTCTTCTTTCGGAAGAGGCGATTGAACTGCTTAAGGAGAGACTGATATGAAGGACGCAAGGCAGATTATTCTCAGACCTCTTGTTACCGAGAAAAGTACGGTTCTGAGAGAGGAATCAAATCAGTACGCATTCCGCGTTGTACCAGACGCATCGAAAAGACAGATTGCCTCCGCTGTGGAGGAACTGTTCGATGTACACGTTACCGATGTCAGAACCATGAGAATGCTGGGAAAGAAAAAGCGGCTGGGCAGGAATCTCGGTCGTAAACCATCATGGAAGAAAGCCATTGTTACCCTATCCGACGGTGATACGGTTGATTTCTTTGAGGGGGTGTAAGTAGATGAGTATGAAGCGATGGAAACCAATGACGCCTGGAACTCGATTCAAGGTATCGCCTGGATTCGATGAGATAACCAGGGATCATGGCGAGAAGTCTCTCATGTCACCCATGAAAAGCAAAGCTGGCAGGAACAGTAATGGAAGGATCACCGCCAGACACAGAGGCGGCGGTCACAAAAGACGGTTCAGAAAAATCGATTTCAAGCGTGAGAAATTCGGTGTACCCGGCAGGATCGCGACGATCGAGTACGATCCCAACCGTTCAGCCAGAATCGCGCTGATTCATTACGCCGACGGAGAGAAGCGGTACATCATAGCTCCGGAAGGGCTTCAGGTGGGACATACAGTAGTTTCAGGACCCGATTCTCCTCCCGAGAACGGGAACCATCTTCCGCTGTCAAGGATTCCGCTTGGATCAACGATACATAATGTTGAACTGAAACCAGGTAAGGGTGGACAGCTTGCGCGGTCAGCCGGAACATCGATACAGCTGATGGCGCGTGCAGGAAGGTTCGCTACACTGAAGATGCCTTCCAAGGAAACCCGTATGGTTCCGGTTAACTGTATGGCGTCTATCGGAGCGGTTGGAAATGCAGAGCATTTCCTCGTAGTACCCGGTAAAGCCGGAAACAGCCGGTGGAAAGGCCGAAGGCCTCATGTCAGAGGTGTCGCTATGAACCCGGTCGATCACCCCATGGGTGGTGGAGAAGGCAAATCCAGCGGTGGACGGCATCCCTGTTCTCCCTGGGGACAGCTTGCCAAGGGCTTGAGAACAAGAAGGAATAAACCGTCTGATAAACTTATTACCAGACGAAGACCCACTGGAAAAAGGAGGAAATAGGCTATGGGCCGTTCACTGAAGAAGGGTCCCTATATCCAAGAGAAGCTGGCCTTGAAGGTCAGTAAGATGGAAGCTTCCGGCGAAAAGAAAATTATCCGGACCTGGTCCAGAAGCTCCACCATACCTCCTGAATTCGTGGGACATACATTCGCAGTATACAATGGACGCAAATTCGTACCGGTTTACGTTGTTGAAAACATGGTCGGTCACAAGCTCGGGGAGTTCGCTCCCACAAGAACGTTCCGTGGACACAGGGAATCCGGTTCAGCAGGAAAAAAGAAGCAGCCTAAGGTTTAGGGAGGGAAGTAATGAAGGCAATTGCAAGAGCAAGATTTGTTAAAGTTCCCCCCCGCAAGGCAAGGTACATCGCGGATCTGATCCGCGGCAAGACGGTTAACCAGGCTTTATCAATTCTGATGACAGTTCCCCGGAATGCATCAAGAATTATCGAGAAAACTCTGGATTCCGCCGTGGCCAACGCCATTCAGAAGGCGGAGGGAGAGCGACTCGATGTGGATGAACTGGTAGTTCAGAATGTCATTGTCGACGAAGGTCCCACCAGGATGACCTGGAGACCCAGAGCTCGGGGCAGAGCGACCAGAATCAGACATAGAACAAGTCATATAGCAGTTACGGTTGTCAATACTGATCAGGCACCCGAACAGGGACGAGAGGAGTAGTATGGGGCAGAAAACCAATCCTGTCGGCCTCCGTCTTGGTATCAGCCGCGGCTGGGATTCCACATGGTTTGCCAGAGGCAGGAAGTACGCCGAGTATCTGGAAGAAGATGCCGATATACGCCGATATCTGGGTTCAAGACTGGAGAAAGCCCGAGTTTCCCGGATTGAGATATTCAGGAAACCGCAGGAAGTAGAAGTAGCGATCTGGACCGCGCGTCCGGGTCAGGTTATCGGAAGCAAAGGCTCCAATATTGACAGGATAACCAACGAGCTGAAGATCCTTGTCGGCGGTAAAACCGTCAGAACCAAGGTTCAGGAAATAAGAAAAGACAGGTGTGACGCTACACTTGTCGCGGACAAGATAGCCCGCCAGATAGAAGGCAGGGTCTCCGTAAGAAGAGCAATGAGAATGGCTATAAGAGACGCGATAACAGATGGCGCTGAAGGAATCAAAGTGTCATGTGCCGGAAGACTTGGCGGTGCGGAGATGTCCAGGGTCAACACATATCATGAAGGCAGGGTTCCGCTTCATACTCTCAGGGCGGATATAGATTTCTCCCGGGATGTTGCCTTGACCACATACGGGACCGTCGGAGTCAAGGTCTGGATATACAAAGGCGAAGTGCACGAGCCGCCGATATCCGGTCCTGTGGATGTCAGGTGATCAGCTATGTTGATGCCTAAAAGAACAAAGTACAGAAAGCAGCACCGCGGTCGAATGAGAGGCAGAGCCAAAGGCGGCAGCAACGTATCTTTCGGAGAGTACGGATTACAGGCGCTTGAACCTGGCTGGATTACCAGCGCTCAGATCGAGTCTGCCAGAGTCGCGCTTACACGGCATGTTAAAAGAGGCGGGAAGGTCTGGATCAGAGTATTTCCGGACAAACCCGTTACTTCAACTCCTGCCGAGACCCGTATGGGTAAGGGTAAGGGCGCGGTTGACCACTGGGTTGCCGTTGTTAAACCGGGAAGAGTGATGTTCGAACTTGAAGGAGTCCCGGTTGAACTGGCAAAATCCGCCATGAGGCTTGCCGGACATAAGCTTCCCATCAAGACCAGATTTATAGTCCGGGATAAGGAGGATCTGTAGATGAAAACCCACGAGCTTCGTTCGATGAGCCTTGAAGAACTTGAAGAGCATGCTCGGGAACTCAGGCAGGAGATCTTCAACCTCAGGTTTCGCAGAACTACCCAGCCGCTGGATAACCCCCTTCGGATAAGAATTACCCGGAAAAACCTCGCCAGAACACTTACTGTAATAAGAGAGTTTGATCTGGGGCTGGTTTCCAGGACAGGGGAAGGAAATTAATATGGCCGAAGCAAAAAGAGGGAATAGAAGAGTTCTTACCGGAACTGTTATTTCCAGCACCATGGATAAAACGGTTGTTGTGGAGGTTGTATCCCTCAAAGCACACCCGGTTTACAAGAAACGTTACCGAACAACGAAGAAATACTACGTCCACGATGAAGAGAATCAGTGTAACCTGGGAGACAGGATTTCGATATCTGAGACGCGACCTCTCTCGAAAACCAAGCGCTGGCGTGTTCTCGATATAGTGGAACGGGCACGATAGGAGGAATTGGCGATGATTCAGCAGGAAACAAAACTGAAAGTTGCGGACAATTCTGGTGCCCGGACTGTGCAGTGTATCAGGGTTCTCGGAGGCACCAGACGCAGATACGCATCCATCGGAGATGTTATCGTCGTTACGGTGAAGGATGCCCTGCCAGATGGTGCAGTCAAGGCTAAAGAAGTGCGCAGGGCAGTTATTGTCCGTGTTAAGAAAGAGTTGAACAGGAAGGATGGAACATCCGTCCGATTTGGAGACAATGCAGCGGTCATACTGGATGAATCGTACCAGCCGGTCGCTACAAGAATATTCGGACCTGTTGGACGTGAATTAAGGGAGCATTTTATGAAGATAGTTTCCCTGGCTCCGGAGGTGATCTGATGCATATCAGAAAGGGAGACAAAGTGCGTGTCCTGTCCGGAGCGGAAAGAGGCAAGGAAGGTAAGGTACTTAAAGTTTTCCCTCAGAAGAATCGTGCTATTGTTGAGGGTTTGAACCTTATTAAGAGGAGTACCCGGCCTTCTTCCCGCAATCAGCAGGGAGGAATCATACAGAAGGAAGCTGCGATGCATATCTCCAATCTGCATGTGGTATGTCCCGGTTGCGGGGAAGCCACCGGTGTAAAACGGATAAGAGATGAAGAAGGCAGGCTTCAGCGGCACTGCAAGGCTTGTAATGAAACAATTTCAACCGGTTAGGAGGTGACCAGTGAGAACGTTGCCAAGACTTGAGAAGCTTTACGCAGATGAACTGCGTGATAAGATGAAAAAACGTTTTGAATACGATAACGTTAACAGGATTCCCCGTCTTCTGAAAGTCGTGATAAACATGGGACTTGGAAGAGAAGCCATGGACAACGCTAACAACATGAAGAACGCGACTGCGCAGCTTGCTACCATCACAGGTCAGACACCGGTGGTTGCAAAGGCCAAGAAATCAGTTGCAGGATTCCGTCTTCGAGAAGGAACACCAGTCGGAACATTCGTCACTCTAAGAGGAGACAGAATGTGGGAGTTCATGGACAGGCTCATTACATTTTCCATACCCCAGGTAAGGGACTTCAGGGGCCTTTCCCCAAGAGGATTTGATGGGCACGGCAACTACAATTTCGGTGTCGAGGAACAGGCGATTTTTCCTGAGATCAATGTAGACAGTATCGATAAATTCAGGGGAATGAACATAACTATCGTAACAGACGCAACCACGGATGAGGAAGGCCTTGAGCTTCTTAAACTCATAGGCATGCCTTTCCGTTCGAGTTCGCGTTAGCAGGGGGTGGAGATAAATTGGCTAGAAAAGCTCTTGTAGAGAAACAGAAGAAAACCCCCAAGTTCAAGGTCAGGAAGTACAATCGGTGCTCTATCTGTGGGCGTCCGAGGGGATACTTGAGGAAATATGGTATTTGTCGTATCTGTTTCCGGGATATGGTCAACAGGGGCCTGGTTCCCGGCGTACGCAAGGCAAGCTGGTAGGGAGGCGAAATATGTCAATGACAGATCCAATAGCTGATATGCTAACCCGGATTCGAAATGCTTCCCGGGCAGAACATAAGATAGTTGATATCCCTGCTTCGAAGCTGAAAACTTCAATAGCAAGGACACTTTACAATAAGGGTTTCATCAGAGGTTTCAGAAGAATGGAGGATGGCAAGCAGGGTATTCTGCGAGTCTACCTCGCATTCAATAATGATCAGCCTCTGATTGTTGGAATCAAGAGAATATCTAAACCTGGCTGCAGGGTATACGCTGATGCCGCAAATCTTCCCAGAGTAATGGGAGGACGCGGGGTCGCTGTTCTTACAACTCCCAGAGGCGTTCTGACCGACGCTGAAGCAAGAAAACAGCACGTGGGCGGCGAAGTACTGCTCCACGTCTGGTAAGGAGAGGTAAGAGGATGTCACGAATAGGCAGATTACCCATCCCTGTACCCGAAAAGGTTACAGTGACCAGTAAAAAGAGCGTAATCACCGTGAAGGGACCGAAGGGGGAAATGAAGCATACAATTCCCACCGGAATCAAGGTTAAAATCGGTGAACAGGTGGTACTGTCGCGAAAAGGCGATACCAAGGAACTGTCAATGCTTCATGGAACAACCAGAGCTCATCTGGCCAATATCATCCAGGGAGTCTCTGAGGGGCACAGCAGAACCCTTATCGTTCACGGTAAAGGGTATCAGGCTGAAGTTAATGGTCATATTCTTGAAATGCAGCTCGGGTTTTCACACAAAGTGCTTTTTGAAATACCAGACGGTCTTGAGATCACCATAAAACCTGGACAGAACACCTTTACGCTTACCGTTGGCGGTATAAGCAAGCATCTGGTCGGTGCCTTCAGCTCGGAGCTGTATAAGATTAAGAAAGTTGAACCGTATAATCTTATCGGATTCCGCTATTCAGATCAGCATGTCAAGCGTAAAGCCGTTAAAACAATAACTTAGTGTTAGGAGGAGACTGATAAATGGCTAAGTTAACCAGAAAACAGCGCCTCCGACGTCGACACTTCCATATAAGGAAGAGACTGTCCGGAACGGCAGAAAAGCCAAGGCTGCTTGTTAGAAGATCCCTGAAGCATATTGAAGCCAGTCTGATTAACGATCTGACCGGGGAGACACTGCTCACACTGACTACCAAATCAGGCAGTTTCTCGACTGTCAAGAAGGAAAGTAAATGCGAACAAGCTTCCAGACTAGGCAAGCTTATTGCCGACAGGGCTAAGGAAAAGGGTATAGAAGAAGCTGTCTTTGATCGTGGTGGACATGCCTATCACGGCAGAGTTAAAGCACTGGCGGAAAATGCCCGTGAAGCCGGCCTCAGGTTATAGAAGGGACAGTCATTACATTGGATAGAACAAAGAATAAGAAGGACAGATCGAATCAGAAACAGAAGCAGAGGGTTTCAAAGCTCGAAGAAGCTGGACTGATCGACAGGCTTATTGCCGTAAACAGAGTAGCAAAAGTTACAAAGGGCGGCAGAAACTTCGGATTCAATGCAATTGTTGCGGTTGGTGACGCCAAGGGAAAAGTTGGAGTTGGACTGGGCAAGGCGACTGAATTGCCGGAGGCTATAAGGAAAGCACAGGATTGTGCGCGAAAGAACATGATCAGCATCCCGCTGACAGAGAACAGAACTATTCCTCATAAGATCCTGGGCAGACATGGATCCGGGAAGGTCATGCTTCGTCCGGCCAGCTCCGGTACAGGTGTTATTGCGGGATCCGCTGTCAGGGCAGTTATGGAATGCGCGGGGATAAAGGATGTACTTACAAAATCCCAGGGTTCCAATAATCCTCATAACGTTGTCAAAGCTACCATGACGGGTCTGAAGGATCTTGTTCTGATCGACAGAGTCAGCGGATACCGGCAGGCGGCTGTGGCCAGAAGGGGAAACGATGGCTGACAGGAAAATCAGAATAACTCAGAAAAAAAGTGCAATTGGCCGGAAAGAAGTACAGAAGCGTACTCTGAAAGCTCTCGGGCTTAGAAGGCTGCACCATACCGTAGTTCATCCTGACAGACCGGAGATACGCGGGATGATAAACAGAGTTTCGCATCTGTTAGAGGTCGAGGAGGTTGAATAATGAGACGCTTACAGCATCTGAGACCTGCAAGGGGAGCCACTAAGGCTACTTCCAGGCGAGGTCGCGGACGGGGAAGCGGCAGCGGTGGAACCGCCGGCAAAGGTCATAAGGGCCAGAAGGCCAGAAGCAGTATACAACCCTGGTTCGAAGGCGGTCAGATGCCTATTCAGAGACGTATGAGCCATAAGGGATTCAATAATGCCCGGTTTGCAAAGACGTTTCAGATAGTCAATGTCGAGAACCTTGACAGGTTTGACTCGGACAGCGTTGTAACTCCAGAGATATTGAAGGAGGCCGGGCTTGTTTCTTCCAGATTCCGTCCCGTGAAAATCCTTGGCAGAGGCGAGCTGAAGAAAGCGCTTACAGTATGCGCTCATGCTTTCAGTTCCACTGCTGCAGAGATGATTGAATCTGCTGGAGGTTCGGTGGAGGTGCTTTCTTAATGCGTGGTTTTGAGAATATCCTGAAGATTCCGGAGCTCAGGAAGAAGATATTCTATACTTTTCTTCTGCTTGCGGTTTACAGGATAGGAGGTCACATACCGGTTCCCGGAATCGATGGTGATGCCCTTAACCAGGCGTTCAGCAGCGGTGGCGGATTGATGGGCATGTATGACCTGTTCGTGGGAGGAGCTCTCAGGCGGGCTTCCGTATTTGCCCTTGGAATAATGCCGTACATCTCAGCATCGATCATCATACAGCTTCTGACTTCGGTATTCCCCTATTTCGAGAGACTGAAAAAAGAGGGGGAAGCAGGACGCCAGAAAATAACGGAGATCACAAGGTACGGTACCGTACTCCTTGCCATGATACAGGGGCTTGGTATTTCTCAGTACCTGATCGGTCTTAACAATCAGGGCATGATGATAGTACCGCATCCGGGACTGGGCTTTACGATACAGACCGTAGTTACTTTGGTAACCGGTACGATATTCGTCATGTGGCTCGGTGAGCGGATAACGGAGCGAGGTATCGGAAACGGTATCAGCCTTATAATCTTCGCCGGGATCGTAGGCAGGCTTCCCGGAGCTTTAGTGTCCATCTATCAGGATGTGTTTGTACTTCAGCAGACCGGTTTCATAACCGCGATCTTCCTCGGTATTTTCATGTTCGCGATTGTGGCATTTGTCGTTCTCATGACCGAATCACAACGGAGGATACCCGTCACTTACGCCAAACAGGTAAGAGGCAGGAAAGTCTATGGCGGTCAGAGTACCCATATTCCGCTGAGATTGAATACAGCCGGTGTTATCCCGGTTATTTTTGCTCAGGCGTTTATGATGTTTCCAAGCAGTATAGCGATGTTCTTTCCCAATTCAGGGATAGATGTATGGGTAAATACACATCTTGCGCCGGGGGGAGCCGTTTATATAACAATATACACACTCCTTATTATCCTCTTCGCATATGTCTATACAGCAATAACCTTCAATCCGCAGGACCTTGCTGATAACATGAAGAAATACGGAGGTTTCATCCCCGGAAGAAAACCCGGTAAGAGTACGGCAAAGTACATCGAGAGAGTTCTTGTAAGGGTAACGCTGCCGGGAGCGATCTTCCTGGCTGGCATAGCGGTTTTGCCCATGCTCATGACCAGGCACGCCAATGTTAACTTCATGTTTGGCGGAACCAGCCTGCTTATTGTTGTAGGAGTAGCCCTCGAGACGCTCAGGCAGATTGAGACACATCTTCTCATGAGGCACTACGATGGATTCCTCAGTAAAGGCAAGATTAGAGGAAGAAAGTAATATGCGGATTACCTTCTTTGGACCACCTGGCTCCGGAAAGGGCACTCAGGCGGATAAAATATCTTCCTGCTTCGACCTGGAGCATATCTCAACAGGTATGCTTTTCAGGGAAGAGATCAGCAGTGGTTCAGAGCTGGGGAAACGCATTCATGAGATCGTAGATTCGGGACATCTTGTTGGTGATGAAATAGCGAACGAAGAGGTTTTTACCCGCATAAGGACCATCGATAATTTTCTTCTTGATGGTTATCCAAGGAATTTGTCGCAGGCTTTATCTCTTGATGAATTCCTTGAGAGTGCATGCAAACCTCTTTCAGGCGCCGTTTTCATTCATGTTTCAGATGAAGAGGTAATAAGCAGACTCACGGGCAGGCTTGTTTGCGCCTGTTCGAATAGAAACCTGAGTGCAGACAGCAGTGATATCCGCATAGAAGGGGATAATTGCCCGGTGTGCGGAGAAGTTTTCACGAAGCGCAATGATGACAGTCTGGTGGTTGTGAAAAACAGACTTCAGCTGTATCATGACCTGACAAGACATCTTGAGAGCTACTATAAAGATAGAATAATTGTGATCGATGGGCTTGGTACCATAGATCAGGTGCATGAAAGAATCAGGAAAGAACTGCTGACATGGGTATAATTACCGGGGGCGATATCGATCTCATGAAGGAATCCGGGAGAATAGTCAGACTCGCTCTTGAAGAGATGAAATCTTTTATACAGCCGGGAGTTTCCACAAAGGAGATTGAAGCAGTAGGCAGAGAAGTTATCCAAATCGAGGGAGCGACACCATCCTTCCTCGGATATAACGGTTATCCTGCGGCAGTGTGTGTTTCAATCAACTCTGAGGTTGTACACGGTATTCCTTCCACTGAACGAATAGTGATGGAGGGAGATCTTGTCAGCATTGATGCTGGAGCCTTTAAGAACGGGTTCCATGGAGATGCCGCTGATACGGTAGTTGTCGGACTGGCTGATCCGCGAGCAATGCTGCTGGTTCAAACGGTTTACGAAGCCCGGGACAAGGGTATAGAAACCGCTAAACCTGGAAACACTCTGGGTGATATTGGTTCAGTGATTCAGAATCATGTGGAATCTCAGGGATTCAGTGTTGTCAGGGCGCTTGTAGGTCACGGTATCGGCAGAAAGCTGCACGAGCCGCCTCAAGTACCCAATTTTGGTAGAGCGGGAAGGGGTATGAAGCTTGTAGAGGGTCTTACTCTGGCAATCGAACCGATGATTAACATCGGCGGATACAGAGTGAATACACTCCAGGATAACTGGACCATCATTACCGCTGATGGCAGCCTCTCAGCTCATGCTGAACACTCAATCGTTGTATGCGGTGATGAACCGCTGATATTGACGGCATGAT
>JBDLJP010000021.1:0-13426 GCA_039714295.1 Candidatus Fermentibacterota bacterium | reverse complement strand
TATACCGTGCCGTACGCCATCGGAAACGTGCTTCTCACCGTGTGGGGCGCCCTTATCGTGAGTCTTATCTGATGATGAGGTACCTGATTTGAATGACACTGAATATGCACTGAGGCTGCTGCTCAAGCGGCTCCTGTTCTGTATACCTTTCTTGCTGTTAAGTTTATGGTTGTTCATACCTCTTTCGATTTCGAAAGCGTTTTTTGCTCCGCTACCTCTTATCGTATGTGCTATTCTTCTGGCTGAACCTCTATCACTTCTGATTTCAAATCCTGTCAGATCGATCTTCAATCCTGGTTCGTTGAGCAGAGAAATCCATCTGAACTTCAGTATCCCCGAAGCTCGAATAATGTCGGGCAAGTACGTGGAAGCTCTTGATCTGCTGAAGGAATTGATACCAAGGGATCCGGAGAGACTGGAAGTATATATACGGATAATGAACCTTGCCGTGAACAAAATGAAGCAGCCTGAGACTGCAAAGGAGGCCTTTAAGACAGGTTTACAAAACATGAAAGATCTCCGGAAAAGAAAAATTCTGGCGGGTGAATACAAAAGGCTTATGACTTTATTTAAGGAAACTCACGCTGATGAACAGGATGAAAGAGGAGAAATTGTATGAAAGATAAAAGACCTGGAATAGTCCTTCTGGCGACCATCATCCTTGTTGCAGGATGCAGCGCTATGACAACCATCGTGCATGATATTGAGAGAGTCGCTCATGCAGAGGGGGCAGTAGACGACCGGTTCCCGGATGATGGAGGAGTTATCAGTGATACTGTGACCGGATTGCAGTGGCGCGTAGGACCGGACAGCGATATGGACTGGATGACCGCGAACCTCTGGGTTGAGAACCTGGACGGCGAGGGCTGGAAGATGCCTTCAAAGGAAGATCTGCTTGGTCTGCACGATGCCGGTATCAGCTGGAATTATTACGGTCCCTTCTACACCGAGGGGCAGGCGGTGTGGTCCGACTCCACAAGCCCTCACGGAGCCAACGCATGGCTTTACGATTTCATGATCGAAACCGGGACAATGGCCAATACAGCGGAAAGCAGCGGAAACAGAGCATTCGCCGTCCGCAGCGGGAACAGGTAATATTGTTAATACTGTCCCATTTTGTTCAGCCGCCTGGCTTTTTTCTCCATTTTGGCGAACACAAACAATCCCAGCAGAAGGTATAGAAGGCTGTTGCCGGCTATGAACAGGTACCACCACATGGGGTAGACATGCCCTCTTACTATACTGTTGCGAACAGCAGCAGCTCCGGCCACAAACGGCAGAAAAGCGTAAGGCGTCAGTGGGTAGGTGGGAAGAAGCATAAGACCTATAAGGCCGAAGGAGAGGATTCCGTTCACCGAGGCTATCCGCTTGTGAATAAGTCCGATGCCCCCGATCATGAAACTGATTCCAATAAGAGAAAGGGTGGAAAGCAGCACCATTATGTAAAGATATGGAAGGTTGACGTTCATCCATCTGCCCGTTGCCGCCATGGAAAGGTAAAGCATAGCGGTAATGAAGATGAAATTGAACGCCATGTTTATTACGGCTTTTACGAAGAATATCTTTTCAGCTCCCATTGGAGAGAGGTAAAGCTGTTCCAGTGTTCCCCTTTGTGATTCACTTGTTATCTCCGAACCGGTAGTCTGAAGGGCAAGCATGGCGCTGACCCACAGCACGTAACCGACAAGCATGCTGTCCAGAGAATCTGCGGTTACCCCCGAGCCCCCGATGCTTTTGATTCCCCAGAACATACCCATGAAGATCAGAAACATTACGACCAGCATGGATACCGTGTTGAACATATACCGCCTCAGACTCCAGTAGAGCATTCTAGCCTCGGCAGCTATCAGATTTAAAAATTTCATTATTCTTCCTCCCTGATCACCTCAAGGAAGATGTCCTCCAGATCGTTCTCCACAGTGCGAAAATCAAGCATCGATGTTTGTGCTTCGTCAAATATCTTCATCAGAGGGATCAGGTGATTCGCGCTCTCCAGTTCAACCCTGAGCGAACTGCCTGATACCGAAACAGTGCCCAGGTTTGCTATCGTGTCCAGCAGGCTGTTTTGCGGTTCGCTCTCCAGGTCTATCCTGAAGTATTTTCTGGCGAATTTCTCTTTAAGGGATGCAACAGTTTCATGGGATATGATCTCCCCTCTGCGAATGATGAGAATCCTGTCGCAGATGGATTCGACAAAATCCATGTTATGGGATGTGATGAGAATGGTCTTTCCCTCTTTCTCCACAACATTCAGAAGCCAGTCCCTTATTGTGCGGCTGATCTCCACATCCAGCCCCAGCGTGGGCTCATCAAGGAGGAGTATGGAGGGATTGTGAATAAAGGCGCATGCAAGGGCACACTTCTGCTTCATTCCCGACGAGAATTGCCTGATTTCTTTATCGGCTACATCCGAGAGATCAAGGCTCTCAAGAAGATAAGCAGCCCTCTCCTTTATTGCCCTGTACGGAATACCTCTGATACCCGCGAAGTATGTAAGATTCTCTCGGGGTGAAAGGTGCCAGTAGATGTTTCTGGCCCCCTCAAGAATTGCTCCGGTGCCTTTCAGTATTTCTTTTCTCCGGTTTTTAACAGAAAGGCCACCCACGTCGATTGAGCCCTCATCAAATTCGATGATTCCGAGAATGGATTTGAGAGTAGTGGTCTTTCCCGATCCGTTCGGGCCCAGAATACCCAGTATCTCTCCGGGTCGGACATCAAAGGAAATGCGGTTCACTGCAGTCAGATCTTTGTAGGTTTTCACCAGGTCTTTGACTCGAATACAGATCTGTGACATGCTGGTCGCTCCCCCGAAGATAAGTTATTTAATAGTATGAATGATCCAATATTCACAAATATATAAAAAAACTATCAGGATTCCTTTGAATCTATGCTGTGAACGAAAGAGGAAAATCATATGTCCCAGACGGCAATAGTGATCAACTCCCTTGTAGGTCTTGCACTTCTTCTCTCACTTATGAAGAGCAGGAAGAAAACCATGAGGGGTCTTAAGATAGCCTGGAAGGCCACCGGTAAAATGCTTCCCGCAGTACTGTTCGTGACAGTGGCGATAGGTCTGTTCCTGGGATTCGTTTCTCCCTCCCTTATCGCCAGCGTACTGGGGAGAAGCAGCGGAGTACTCGGAGTCGCTGTAGCCGCGTTGCTGGGGTCTGTACTCTTAATCCCCGCTATCCTGGCTTTCCCGATGGGGGCATCTCTTCTGCAGTCCGGGGCTTCTGTAATGTCGGTTGCAGCCTTTATAACAACACTGACGATGGTAGGCTTCATGTTTATCCCAATCGAGGTCAGGGAGCTGGGAAAGAGGTTCACCGCCATCCGGAACGGGCTTAGCCTGGTTGTTGCCATAATAATCGCTGTGCTGATGGGGCTGATACTGTGAAACCAAACATGAAAAACGATTTGTCGGGTGCTGATGAGGCTGTTCCCTGGTTTAAGAAAATACGCTGGGACTGGACAATGCTCGTGCTGATTATTCCGGTCTCTGTAACACTGTCTCTCGTCTTTCCTGACAGGGGAAAGCAGGTAGCCGGTATCTCCCTGGATTTCCTTCTGGAGATGATATACATTTTGCCAGCGGTTCTCGTTCTGATGGGACTTTTCGCGGTATGGGTCTCGAAAGATGTGGTGGCCAGGCATCTGGGAGCCGAATCGGGCATAAAGGGGATGCTCCTGAGTATGGCTCTTGGAGCCCTTCCTACCGGGCCGCTCTACATTGCATTCCCAATGGGGGCCATGCTTATTAAGAAAGGCGCAAGGATAGCCAACGTAATGGCTTTCCTCTCAGCCTGGGCCTGTATAAAGATACCCCAGGAGCTCGTGGAGCTGCAATTCATGGGATGGCGATTCGCAGCAGCGCGACTGGTGCTCACCATTTTTCTCATAATCGTTATGTGTCTGTCCGCTGAGTTCATCTACAAACGTCTTTCTCAAAAAGAAACCGTGGAATAGTGTAAACTGCAATAAGATGTTATCATTGTTCCGAAGGATACTAAGGCAGAACAGATGATGTATGAAAGAAAGACAGTTCTACCAGGGAGGAAAAATGAATATTGCATTCGCTATTGCTTTATGGAGCTCGGCTTTTGGAAATGGAGATCTGATTCCCGTTCAGTTCACAGCAGATGGAGATAACATATCTCCGCCGCTTGAATGGGAATGCGATTTTGAAGCAGGATCCTTTGCTCTTATCTGCTTCGACCCCGATGCACCATCCGGAGACTGGGTTCACTGGGTTGTTTACAACATTCCGGGTGAAAGCAGAATACTTGAAGAGGGAATTCATGGTGACGGAGAACTCGAAGACGGAACGCTTCAGGGAGAAAACAGCTGGGGAAATATCGGTTATGGCGGTCCCGCACCGCCGTCCGGCAAACACAGATACATATTCACTCTGTACGCCCTTGAGGGCCGGCTGCACCTGGCTCCCGGAGCTACAGCCCTCGAGCTGAGAGAAGCTGTTGAAGGACAGATAATAGAGAGGGCTGAATTCACAGGGGAGTATACTCGCGAGTAATTGCGGTCTAGCAGCCGCCGCCTTCAATAATTTCCACTGTCCAGAATACAGGGAGTTCTTCACTTGCAAGGCTGTCGTTCATTTTCTCGACTCTTTCAAGCGGTACTCCGTGAATATTCCGTGAGTGGGCTGCCCGGGCATCGCATTTTATGTGAATTATTTTCGCGTCGTGTCCGTACGCCAGAGCCAGGTTGTAGTACGGAGATATCTCCCAGGCCTGTATGGCAGTATTATCAACAATCACCGCTTCCGGAGAGTTCGCAGGATCCTTTGCAATGGATGCCAGAATCTCGGCAAATCCTCTGAGGCATGAAGCGTGAGCTTCAGAGATCATTGTTCGATCGAATCTGTAAACACCCTCCTCATCCAGAAAATATGTGTCTGCTGAACATAAATGCGCATGGGGATAATTCCTGCGAGCCCATGTTGATTTACCAGCGCCGGGAAGCCCCCTCATAATAAAGATATTGGCCAAGTGATTCTGCTCCGATTCAGGGTTACTGCAGGGTCGGTAACTTATGTCAGTTCTTTATTTCTCTGAGAATTCCGAGGAAATTACTGTAATCCAGAGCTTGCCAGCTTTCAGCCTCAAGAGCCCCCTCCGACCTTGAAATGAGAGAGACCTTATGCGCAGTCTCGATATCTGGAGCCTCGTAGATATCCATAAAATCATACGGGCCCAGAATGGCGTAATGCGCTATCCATTTAACATCAGGGCAGGTTTCCTTAACCTTCTGAAGCCATTCCTTCCCCATTTTCTTTCTGCCCTGGGCATCGCTCAGGCTTTTGGTGCTGTGTCTTGTCATCAGTACAAATTTCGGCATGATTCCTCCTTTCCTCTCATACAGTAGATATTGAACATAACCCGACTAAAGGCAAGTGCCGTCCCGCTCACATAGAACGCAGTTTAAGGGAGAAACAATTCCTAGTATATTCCGGATGGTGTCCCGCAATCTCAGGGAGGTTAATCCTGGACAGAAAAGCTATAGTGCTTCTGAGCGGCGGACTGGACTCCGCTACAACTCTTTACATAGCCAGAGAAGAAGGCTTCAGAACCCATGCTCTCTCTTTCCTGTACGGTCAGCAGCATTCGCGGGAACTTGAGTCGGCTGCAGCGGTTGCGCGGGTCGCCGGGGCGGTAGATCACGCAGTCATCCCGCTTGATACCAGATTGTTTGAAGGGTCAGCCCTTACGGGATCTCAAGCAGTTCCGGAGAACAGGTCTCCCATTGACATGAGCGACATCATACCTCCGACATATGTGCCTGCAAGGAATACCGTATTTCTTGCAATGGCGCTGGCATACTCCGAAGTTATCGGTTCCCGGGATATCTTCATCGGTGTGAATGCAATGGACTACAGCGGATATCCGGACTGCAGACCTGAATACATAACGGCATTCCAGAGGCTTGCTGAATTAGCGACAAAGGAGGCAGTTGAAGGAAAACCAGTGAGGATACACGCTCCTCTGCTGAACATGACCAAAGCCCGGATCATTCAAAGGGGTCTTGAACTGGGAATTGACTACTCTCTGACCCTCAGCTGTTACAATCCTGATTCGGAAGGCAGATCCTGCGGGGTATGTGATGCATGCATATTGAGGCTGGGCGGTTTCCGGGAAAATGGAACGCAGGATCCCGTCGTCTACCAGCGGGAGATGAATAATGGCCTATAGAGTGAAAGAGATCGTGTATACTCTTCAGGGGGAGGGAGTCAATTCAGGGAAAGCCGTTGTCCTGTGCCGTTTTGAAGGATGCAACCTGAACTGTAGTTTCTGTGATACGGACTATCAGGGTATCGACGGCACGGGGGGCGGGGAATTCGCTGCACCCGGTGAGCTGGCAGAGGCGGTGCGGAACAGCTGGAAGGGAGAGATCGACCATTACCGGGTGCTGTGTACCGGAGGTGAACCCCTTCTGCAGCTGGACGAACATCTTATACGGGCCCTCCATATGAAGGGATTTGAGATCCTGCTGGAAACAAACGGTACGATAGATCTGCCCGATGGAATTGACTGGGTCTGTGTAAGTCCCAAGAACGGAAATGAACCGGTAGTGAAAAAGGGAAATGAACTGAAGCTGCCATTTCCCCAGAGGGATGTTGATCCCGATAAATACCTTTCACTTGACTTCGAGTATTTTTACCTGCAGCCGATTTCCGGGATTGACCTGCAGAGCAATACCAGGCAGGCGGTGGAGTACTGCCTCAAATATCCTCGGTGGACTCTGAGTCTTCAGATTCATAAGTATATCGGTATACCCTGAGAGGAGATAATGGAATGGAAGTATACAGAAAATTCAGATTCGATGCCGCTCATCTGCTTCCGAATCTTCCTCCGGAGCATAGATGCAGCAGGCTTCACGGTCATACATTTCTAGCAGTAATTCATCTGGAAGGCGGGGTTGGATGCGAGAGCGGATGGGTAAGAGATTTCGGAGAGATTAAAAGGCTTTGCGCACCTGTTATTGACGAGCTTGATCACAGGTACCTTAACGATATTCCGGGACTTGCGAATCCTACCAGCGAAAATATTGCGAGATGGGTATGGAACAGGCTGAAACCGGTACTGCCTGAACTGAGCATGGTGGAGATAAAGGAGACATTATCGACGGGATGCAGGTATAGAGGGCAGGATGAAATATGAACGATGTTCAGAACAGCCCTGATTTGAGGAACATCACGCTGGACGAGGCAGGCATCAAGGATCTTCAGTACCCCATAACACTCCTGGATCGGAAAAATGACAGGCAGAACACCGTAGCCACCATATCAATGTCAGTAGAGCTTCCCCATCACTTCAAGGGGACCCATATGAGCAGGTTCGTAGAGGTACTTACCAGGCACACATGCGAGTTTGACGGCAGGACTATTCCTGCAATCCTTGCCGAACTGAAGAAGGTTCTTGACGCTGAATCGGCCAGAATGACAGTCAGTTTCCCATATTTCCTGGAGAAGGAAGCCCCTGTAACCGGAACCACCGCGAAAATGAACTACCAGGGCACATTTTACGGCAGGAGCGGTCCTGCCGGAGAGGATTTCGTTCTTCGCGTACGCGTACCTGTAAGCAGTCTCTGCCCATGCAGCAGGGAAATAAGCGATTACGGAGCTCACAATCAGCGGGGGTATATAACGATCGAAGTCCGGAGCCTGACCGATGAGAATGGGATTCCTGTAATAGTATGGATAGAGGAACTTATAGAGATAGCGGAATCGTCCGCATCATCCCCGGTTTATTCCGTACTGAAAAGACCGGACGAAAAATACGTTACAGAGCTGGCTTTCAATAATCCTGTTTTCGTTGAAGATATGGTTCGAAATGTTGCGCAGAAGCTTAAGGAAGATGAAAGGCTGATATGGTTCAGGGTTACCGCTGAAAACCAGGAAAGCATACATAATCACACCGCTTACGCCAGGTTCGAGTGGAAAAACCGGGGAGAGAAAAAATAGGGACGGAGGTGATTCCTCCGTCCCTATTTTTCCCCATTGTATTCCGCATCCACTGAAATAGATATCCCGCCTCTTATTCCGAAGTCCGCAACAACTCTGCACCAGCGGGGCTGCAGGGCGCCCACCAGATCGTCCAGGATCATGTTCGCCGCATGCTCATGGAAAACACCCTCATTTCTGAAGGACCAGAAGTACAGCTTGAGAGATTTCGATTCGACGATTTTCTTATCCGGCATATACTCGATGGTGACGACAGCGAAATCCGGCTGACCTGTTTTAGGGCAGACGCATGTAAACTCATCGGTTGACAAAGTAACAACATAATCCCTGCCGACATGATGATTCGGGAAGGTTTCAAGTTCGGTTCTATCGGTCATTAAAATAGTTCCTCCATTCGGTATGAAATCTTGGATCAAGTACGGGAGATACCGTGCTTTTTACCGGCTTTCTCCATTCACGGGGACCAAATCCTTCCATTTTCCAGATGATCATACCCTCGACAATGAATCTCCATCTCCATTCCGGTTCCGTGTTCGACCATTCTTCGGCAGTCTGAAGAAGTTCTGCCTGCCTGGCTCCTCTCCATGCAGATTCAAGAATCAGGAGGCGCTGTACCAGCCAACCCTGAACCACGTCCGGCAACTTCGTGTCGCTGTTTCCGTTCCGCCTTTCTGAGCGAGCCCTGAGAACGCTGTTCAGTTCCCCCTCTCCCCGGCAGAGTGAAAGACACTTCTCATAATCACCTCTTGCCTCCGCAAGCCTGTACAGAGGCCCGGTTCTCAATCGGTGTACCGCTTCGATATTTCCTGCCGTTCCATGTTCTTCGGCGGCCCTCTCGAACAGATTTTCCGCATCTTTCCATTTTCGGGAATGGCAGGCCAGGTCGGCCATTATTGAGTATCCGGGAGGCCAGGATGGATTTTCCGATACAAGTTCTCCGCATATTTCTGCTGCCGCTGAAAGGTTACCAAGCTGCAGGAGAATTCTTATCTCCTTCCTGCGAAGTTTCCTTTTTGCGGAAGGGGAACTCGCTGAACTCAGTCTGTTCCTTATCGACAGCAGTTGCTTTCCAAGAAATGCTTCAGAAGATGCAGACACGGGAACCGCCTTTTCCGTTAGTGTTCTTTATAACCACTTCTTTCTTCTGAAGTTCACAAGCATAGCTGCAGCTATTACAAGCATAAGCCCAAGAGCGGCGAAGTAACCCCACTTCCAGAAAAGCTCCGGCATATATCTGAAATTCATGCCGTAGAGGCCTGTGATGAAGGTCAGAGGGATGAAGATCGTTGCAAGGATCGTGAGTATCTTCATTACTTCGTTCATTCGGTTGTTCACGCTCGAAAGGTATGTATCGTGCATGCCGGATATCAGGTCTCTGTAGGTTTCCACGGTATCTATAACCTGTATGGTATGATCGTAGAGGTTTCTGAAGAACAGTGCAGTCGGTTCGCTGACAAGATCCGATCCGCTTTTTCCCAGAAGGGAGACCTCCTCCCTCAGGGGCCAGACTGTCCGCCGCATGAAGAGCATGGCTCTTTTAAATTTGTGTATCTTCGAAATGGTATCAGGTTCCTGGTTCAGAATGACGCCGTCCTCAACCTGTTCGATCTGGTCTCCGATGGTCTCAAGTATCAGAAAGTAGCTGTCCACTACCGCGTCGATAAGAGCATAAGCGAGGTAATCAGCTCCTGTCTTCCGGATCCGCCCTCTGGATTCCCTTATACGTTCCCTTACACTATCGAAAACGTCCCCCGGCCTTTCCTGAAAAGTAATTACGAAGTTTTTGCCGAGTATTACACTTACCTGCTCTGGTTTCATTACAGTATTGATAGTGGAGTAGTTCAGCATTTTCAGGACGATGAAAAGATAAGTGTTAAAATCCTCGAATTTAGGCCGCTGCATTGTATTAACGATATCCTCTGTTGTCAGCGGATGAAGTTTGAACAGCTCCCCGATCTTCTCGATAGTTTCCGTGTCATGAATACCTTCAACGTTGATCCATACAACATCGGAAGAATCGCATAGAGCGGCACATTCCTCGGGAGGTGTATTCTCCTTTTCCTCGTAAAGGTTCTCATTGTAGCGTATATAGGATAGCTTAACCTCCTGCATTATCCTTCTGCCGATGAAAAGCGGCGTTCCCGGCGGCTGGCCGGCCTTCCTGTGAGCCCCGCTGGAGTAGTTCTTTCTCATTACCATAAGGCCCCCCTTTACCATTTGAGCCGGATGACCGGAAGTATAATACTCCTGTACCTATCTGAATAGAATATACAATCCGCTCAGAATCACAAGCGCGTCTTCCTGAAATTATCTGATGTAATCGATTATCTGATCGAATGAGGGAAGTGAGCCCGAGAATTTTACTTCACCGTCAACTACCAGAGCCGGAGTCAGCATCACTCCGTAGCTTATGATATCGTTGATGTCGGAAACCTTCTCCAATTCGTACTCGATCCCAAGCTGTTTCGCCGCCCGGTTCGCAAGCTCAGCAAGCTCGATGCATTTGGGACAACCGGTTCCCAGTACTTTTATCTTCTTTTTCATTTTTCTCCTATCCCGTGAACAGTCCGAAGACTATCCCGCTGATCGTTGCCATTACAACAACCAGCGATATGAAAGTAATAGTTCTGGACGTTCCCATGATGCTTCTGATAACCAGCATGTTCGGAAGTGAGAGGGCGGGACCCGCCAGCAGAAGGGCCAGGGCCGGCCCCTTGCCCATGCCTGCGCCAAGGAGCCCCTGAAGGATGGGGACTTCAGTAAGAGTCGCGAAATACATGAATGCTCCAGCTATCGAAGCAAACAGGTTTGCAGTAATTGAGTTTCCTCCTACAGCAGAACTGACCCATCCCGAAGGTATCAGACCCTCATTACCGGGTCTTCCGAGAAGAGCCCCCGCAATCAGCACTCCTGCAAAGAGCAGAGGAAATATCTGCTTTGCGAACCCGAATGTGGAATCGAACCATGATCGGGATTCGCTGCTGCCGGTAGTAAGAACTGCTGAAAGCCCGACAAGACCGACCGCAAAGGCGATGACAGGATAACCCGGAAGAATCAGTGCGGAAACAGTGACGGCAAGACCGACGACCAGCAGTTTCCAGAATTGCACATTGAACCAGGCTGTAAGGATCAATCCGAGAAGAATGGAGAAACCTCCGGTAATAATCCATTTCCATGAATGGATAATACTCCAGAGTCCGGTTCCATCAGCAGGTTTTCCCCAGTTTGCGAATATGAGGATGCCGACCATACTCGCGAAATACAGAGTTGTCTGCCACAGCGGGCGGGAAACATCATCATGATTAATTGATGCATGAGGAGCGATCGTTCTTTCATTTTCTTTCCTGCCGTAGATCAGATGCATGAGAAGGCCTATCACTATACTGAATACAACTGCTCCCGCTGCCCGGGCTATGCCCAGCTGAAGTCCAAGAATTCTCGCGGTAAGAATTATCGCAAGAACATTGATGGCCGGGCCTGAGTAGAGGAAAGCGGTGGCGGGGCCTATACCCGCTCCCATCCTGTAGATTCCGGCGAACAGGGGCAGCACAGTGCAGGAACAGACTGCCAGTATGCTCCCGGAGACTGAAGCAACTCCGTAAGCGATAATTTTTTTTGCCTGTGCCCCGAGGTATTTCATAACTGAAGCCTGGCTGAGGAATACTGATATTGCTCCCGCGATAAAGAACGCGGGAAGAAGGCAGGTCAGCACATGTTCTCTCGCGTAATCCTTCAGCAGATACAGCGCTTCGAAAACGGCGTTATCGAAACGGTTCCGTCCGACCGGCAGAAAATATGCAATCAGGAAGAAACCCAGCATATAACCAAGAGGATTTCTATCTTTCTTCCAGTCCATCAGCATTCCTCGCACGAATCAGATGAACAGCAGTCAGCAAACTCATCCTCAGCATTCAAAACCTTTTCAACACAATCGAAAAAACTTAGAACACATGGTGTCCGGAGCCGGTACAGTACTCTTGTGCCGTTCTTCCTCGATGATACGATTCGGGCATGCCGAAGTATCATAAGATGCCTGGATACGGTGGAGATATCGAGATCCACAAGTTCCGTAAGAGCTCCGACTGTCTTTTCATTTTTTGACAGTTCTTCGACTATCGCGAGACGAGAGGCGTTAGCCATAGCTTTGATCACTTCTGCTCGTTTTTCAAACCGGACAATATCGAACGGCATGGCAATCCCTTTCATTATTTGTATATTTGTACAATATTACAAATACTATTTCCGGTCAAGCGGATGGATTTGAATAACGGTCAGGATACAACTCTACAATGAAAGGATTTTTAAATGAGTATGCTGAGTGAATTCTTCCCGGAGTTTGCCGAGCTTCTGAACAACATGGACGAACTCTACAGGGAGAAAAGGAGCATTGATGAGAAGACTTATCAGTTCATATGCTTCGCTCTTTCAATCAAAGCCCGATCGAAGCCCTGCGTGCTTAAACACTTCAAAGGGGCGCTTGAAGCAGGCGCTACTGTTAAAGAGCTCTCGTACATTCTTGCGCTTGTCATGAGGGAGGCAGCGGGAGCTGATGACTGCTGGACACACGAAGTAATAGGGGACTGGAGAAAGATTCTAAGCGGAGAAGTAAAGTGTGATTGCAAGGTTTAGATATCCTGTCTGACTTAAACTTCATCCTTCAGCATCCTGTTAATCCTTCTTCTTCCAAGCAGCGCTGCAAAGGAGTAGAGCCCTATGAGGATTGCCGGACCCAGCAGTGCCGGGAGCCATGTGTTTGCCCAGTCCGACGGTTCCGGCACTCCGAACAGAAGAAGACAGCCAATGGTAACACTACCCGCCAGGAGAAGATACGCGAGTATCGCTTTTTTCATCGATAACACGGGCAACGCTCCTCCCAGATACAGACGCGCGCCGATGTATCCGAATATCGATAAGAGGAGAACC
Organism: Candidatus Fermentibacterota bacterium; assembly: GCA_039714295.1. Lineage (GTDB taxonomy): Bacteria > Fermentibacterota > Fermentibacteria > Fermentibacterales > JCC-6 > Aegiribacteria. Next base: position 525 of record JBDLJP010000021.1, on the reverse strand, counting down.
GTCTGTATATCCCAGATTTCCGAACTCGGCTGCCCCAGGATATACCTGCGGCGAAGCAGAACGAGGAGCAGCAGTATCTGCGTGATTCCGATAAATACAGTTGCGCACTTTCCCGTTACGCTTACCGATCGTTCATCCTGACTCGCATTGAATAGTTCCTTGAACATCAATTATCCTCCCTGATACTGAAAAGTTCTTCAAGACTCCGCTCAAGGATCAAACCCAGTATAAGACAGAGCTTCAGCGTCGGGTTGTACTTCCCCGCCTCTATAAGACCAATGGTCTGGCGTGTAACGCCTGCCAGCCCTGCAAGCTCGGACTGCGTAAGATTCTTACCTGTTCTGGCAGCCTTGAGATTATTCTCAATTTCGATCTCATGCATCGTCGTCATATTCTCACCAAGAAAAGCACCAAGCGTAAGCGTCAACTGCGTGCTGGACTAATGATTCACGAAGCGGATGTAAGTATGCTCAAATGCATGCTGCCGTACGGCTAACGTTTGTAGCGAATAGGAGTGAAGTGAAA
>JBDLJP010000020.1:0-14203 GCA_039714295.1 Candidatus Fermentibacterota bacterium | reverse complement strand
TCTCTTCCTTCTCCTCTTCCCGCTGCCATATCAAGCAGCAGCCCGGTGATCCTCGCCGCATTGAGTTTTTCACCGGTTATCTCAGAGAAGCAGGCGAGAGTCGCGCCGGCTGAAATAGTATCCATACCCATCCTGTTGCATATCGCGTTCGCTGCCGCAACTGCGCGTAGGTCATCATTCTCGATCAGAGCGCTGAAATGCGACATGGTCTCGAACTCCGGAAGATGGGTTCCATCATCTCCGATTTTTTTGCACAGAACATGACATGCTCTGCAGCCGTATCTCTTTGGTTTGTATGCGCGGGAGAATGCATGGGAGTTCATGGATTGCGCGGAAGAAAAATATGTTCTCCGGAAATTTGCAGTGGGCATCATTCTCCGGCTGCTGATAAGATCGTAGCAGGCTGCAGTTCCGCAGTTACGCAGCCCATGCTCTCCCATCAACGCGGGAGTGGCAGCTACAAGCCTTCTTATGTCATCACTCGCGTTCTGCAGCTTCTCCCGATCGTGCACCGGAACATCACCTGTTCCGCGAGCCGTAATGTACTTGAGGTTCTTCGAGGCGCTTACAAGACCGAGCCCTCCCCTGCCTGCCGCAAACGTACCATCAACCATTATCGATGAGAACAGAACTCCATGGTCAGCAGCGGGACCGGTACATGCAACAGATCCCCTGCTCATCAGTCCGGAGTAAATCTCATCGGTACCCGCACCCTCATACCTTCCGGCATCTTCGATGGAGATGTCCCTGTCAGATATCCCGATACCGCAAAGCCTCGGACTCCTTCCGGTAACTACGATACCATCGATACCCGCTTTTTTCAGCTGCCACCCGAAACCGCCGCCGACCGAGCTGTCTCCGATTGCTCCTGTCAGCGGAGATTTTGACATGACACATATCCTGCCTGATGCGGGAGCAAGTGTCCCGGTCAGGGGTCCGGCCATATAGATAAGCGGCATCGCAGGATCATCCCAGGAACGGGATATCTCCGGAAACAGGTAATACCCCGCCAGACCCTTGCCGCCGATCCAGAGCCGGCAGATATCAGGATCGATATCCTCGAACCGGTGCTCCCCTGACGACAGGTCGACAATTAGTATCCTGCCCCGCCCGATTGCCATAGTGCAACCCTTTCCTTCCAGGAGTAATGTATGAAACCCTATCATACTTCGATTCCTGCCTTAAACCAGCACAGCCAGCAACTTGTGGTTCACATGCTGTTTCCAGAGGTTGCGGCGGAGGTATTGGGTCTTCCCAGAGATCAAGCTTTTCAACACAATGTTGACAGGAAATATTTCAGACACTATGATGGTTTTCAGGAAGGAATCGGATTATCTATCAAGAAAAAATATCCGTCTCGAAGAACTGACAGATTTGATATCATGATTCGTATTACTTTACTGCTTCTCTTCAATTGGAGGTCTATGATGATATCTCGCTGTATTACTTTTCCTGCTTCCCTGGCAACTGTTTTTCTACTGCTATTCTCCGTGACCGACGCCTGCGCACAGCCCGATACCCTCTGGACCCAGACCTATGGGGGAAGTGAATCCGATCTCTGCTATGATCTGCTGCAGACCGCCGACGGTGGATTCATCCTTGCGGGGAATACTTATTCGTACGGAACCGGGCTTAGCGACGTCTATCTTGTAAAGACGGATTCCCTGGGTGAACAGGAATGGTTCCAGACTTACGGCTACAGCGGCACCAGCTCATCGGATGGGGGTCACAGCGTCCAGCAGACAGCTGATGGAGGATATATCATCACGGGAGATACTAGCGGTTCCGGATTGTACGACCTTTATCTCATCAAGACGGACTCCTCCGGGAATGAACTGTGGAGCAAAACCTACGGTGGACCCATTTTCGAGGGAGGTAAGTCCGTTCAGCAAACCATTGATGGAGGTTACATCATATCCGGTTACACGAATTCGTCTGGTGCCGGAATGGACGACATCTGGCTGATCCGGACCGATGCCTCCGGCAACCTCCTGTGGGACAAAGTTATTGGTGGAAGCGGCTACGATATGGGTAATTGCGTTCTGACAACCACCGACGGCGGAATCCTCCTCCTCGGGAGCCTGTTCAGCCCCGGTAACAACAAGGATGTGTATCTATGCAGGCTGGACTCTTCAGGCACCGAACTCTGGAGCCGGACGTACGGGGGAACTGAAGCTGATGAGGGCTTATGTATGTTGCAGAAGGCCGATGGCAACATCGTCATCGCAGGGTGGACCCGGTCATCCGGTGCAGGTTATGCGGATGCCTACCTTATCGAAACCGATTCCTCAGGAACCGAATTGTGGAGCCAGACATACGGCGGAGATGGCTATGACTTTGCCTATGACATCCACCAGACCTTTGACGGTGGGTATATCATCGGTGGAGAGTCGTCTCCTGACGGGGTTCCGTCGGATATGTATATCCTCAGAACCGATTCCTCAGGAACCGAGCTGTGGAGCCAGACGTACGGTGGATCCATGGACGATATGGGCCGAGGAATTCTACAGACTGCCAATGGCCAGTATCTTCTGGCCGGGACTACGAGTGCTTTTGGACAGGGTTTGAACGACATGTGGCTCATCTGCCTGGAGTCGGACATTACAGGAATTGAGGAACCGGATCTGCTACTGGAACCGGTTCAGACGCTGCTGCCCGCTTTTCCCAATCCGTTCAGCGCTTCCACCACCTTTTCCTTTCACCTGGAAGATATCCGGCATGTTGAGGTAGCGGTATTCGACCTGCAGGGGAGACAGGTAAAGCAACTTACATGCCATGTATACGGACCCGGTGCGCACACCCTGCTCTGGAACGGCACGGACAGCTCCGGTCGAGGAGCTTCCCGGGGGATCTACTTCCTTCGAATGGTGGCGGGAGGCATCGTCTCGCAACAGAGGATCATACTGATCCGGTAGAGGCACATCCTCTCGTCAGAGCTAAATACCGTCAAGATCCGTGTTATCTGCAGCTGTCTTCGTTCAATTCGAGGTCTGCGCAGTGCTTGCGCGCTTTTTCGACCCAGTATGTCAGTCCGAGGGTTTCGCTGATCTCGATTCCCCTTAAGAAGCTGTTCAGTGCCTTCTCCTTGTTATCCAGCATCTGATAGAGGATTCCCGCGAGTATGTAAGCTTCAGCGGAGTTGTGAGTAGCGCCTATATCTTCTGTAACAGCAAGACATTGATCTGCTGACGCTTGAGCATCTTCACGCAATCCAAGGGCAAGCTCCGCCTGAGCCTTGCTCATAAGGCTGAGTTGCAGGCCCCATTTAGAGCCCTGCTCGCTGTATATATTCGTTGACCGCTTCGCGTAATCCAGCGCGGCATTTATATCACCGCTCATGGTTGAGGAGTCCGCGGCAATGGAAAGAGCAAGAGCAAGGGCATTCGTATCTCCCAGTTTCTCTGCGTATGTAAGGGCGTTATCTGAGTATTGCTTCGCTTCCAGAGTACGTTCTGCATTCAGCATCAGGTTCGACAGAGTAACCGCTGATCTGAGACAACCCCAGTAATCCTCAATAGAATAGAACAGGTCAACTGCCTCTGACAGTAATTCAAGAGCACTATCCGTATTCCTTGCATGGTTTTCCACATCGCCCAGGCCCAGAAGAGCTGTGGCGGTGAGTTCCTTGTCCTCCAGTGTTCGCGCGATCGTAAGGCTCTTCTGCATTCTATCTCTGGCTCTATCCATGCTGCCCATTCTCATGTAAGCCCCGCCCAGACCATATAAGCATCTGAGTTTTCCTGTCTCATCTCCATCTTCAGAAAAGAAATTCAAACTCTCCTCGAACAAAGCAAAAGCTTCCTCATAGCGTGTACGCTTCATGAGAAATATGGCTTCGTATGCCCTCATATATGCGACCAGGTTATCGTTAATACCTGAGAATGCTTCGGCTGCCCTGCGGCATAACGCCCTCCCCTCCGTGAGGAAGCCCCTGCCGATCATGAATGATGTGTAAGTGTCTAACGATTCCGTCAGCAGATCACCCCTGCCGGAATCAACAGCATTGTACAGAGCCATTGCGATGTTATCCATCTCCGATATCAGTTCCGCGACCGATTCACGCGATTCAGCGCTCTTGATTCTCTGCCGGTTCCTTACAAGAAGACCGCAGTAATATTCGGAGTGGGAATTCAATATATCCGCTTCTCTTTCAGGGTTATCTCCAGCTTTTTCCCTGGCGTACTCCCTTAGAAGCTCATGTATTTCGAATCTGCCATCGGGAGCCTTCTGCAGCAGGGATTTGTCCATAAGGGATCGCAGCTTGAAAGCTGAAACTCCGGTAACATCCGTCACAGCATTTCTAGTGAATCCACCTCTGAAGATGGAGATATCCCTGAAAGTATTCCGGTCTGACTCGTCAAGTATGTTCCAGCTGTATTCAAAAACAGTTCGAATACTGCGATGCCTTCCTGGCATGTCACGGGTTTCCGAAGAAAGCAGCTCCAGATTCTTTCTTATTTCACTCAGGATCTCTCCGAATGAGAGAGTTCGTACCCATGCAGCCGCCAGTTCGATACCAAGCGGGACACCCGCAACGATCTGGCAGATATCCATAATATGCTCAAGATCAGATTCGTCTGCTGTTGCCTGCGGACAGTGCCTTCTCATGCTTTCAAGGAACAGCTCTATGGAACTGTACTCGCTCAGCTGAGTTTCCTCTGAACCGGGAGGAAATTCCAGCCCTTCTATCATGTACACATGCTCACCCGTAAGATGGAGCCTGCTTCGGGAAGTTACCAGAACCTTCACGCTCCGAGTCGTGCGGAGAATATCTGATACTATACCGGCGGCTTCCTGGATATGCTCGAAATTATCCATCAGAAGCAGTATTGATTTTTCGGTGAGGAAATTGATGAGCTCGATCGAGGAATCCTCTCTGCCGCTGAAGCAGAGTTTCAGCGATTTTGCGATTGCGGGTATAACTCGATCAGAGTCGATTATCCCTGCCAGAGGAACGAAGAATACTCCATCCTGGAACTGCTCCAGCAGTTCTGATGCGACCTGCAGAGCCAATCTGGTCTTGCCTATTCCCCCGATTCCCGTAATGGTAACGAAACGGCATCCTGGGGTGAGCAGAAGTTCTGATAATTCCTCAATCTCCCTCTTTCTTCCTATGAAGGGAGTGATCTGACCGGGCAGGTTATTGGGTCTGCTGGAAAGGGTTCTGAGGGGCGGGAAATCCTTCAGAACAAGGTCCGGATGCATAAGACCAAATACTCGAATCGGTTTTTCCAGATCCTTCAGCATATGTACGTCAAGATCCTCGATTCTCGCTCCTGCAGGGATCCCGCAGGCTTCAAGGGCTGAGCTGCTTAGCAGTATCTGCCCTCCCCATCCCGCATTTAGGAGCCTGGCGGTTCTATTGATCTCCGAACCGAAATAGTCATCTTCTCTCTTCTGTGCACTGCCTGAATGAAGGGCCATCCGAACCCGTATCTCCTTCAGATCTCCCCAGTCTTCATCCTGAAGCACTCTCTGGATATGCAAAGCACAGGCCAATGGATCGCCTTCTTCGAAAACAGCGAAAATACCGTCTCCTGTATTCTTGATAATAGCTCCGCCGTGATTCTGCACGCTGCGTTCCAGAATTGCGTCGTGGAGTTCAAGGGCAGCCTTCATCGCATCGGGATGATTTTCCCAGAGACGGGTTGATTTCTCTATATCGGTTAGAAGAAATACAGGCATCAGATCTCCCTCGGTTCTGCAGTAACACAATATATCAAATGAGAAGTTTTCGGGAAGGTGATGCTCTAAGGATCGATCAGCCGTGCTCGATCTCTGACATGAATGTTTCAGCGAAAGATCGGAAATCAGGGCTGGAAGGAGATATGTTTTCGGTATCTCTAAGCCGCAGGGCAAGATCCCAGCACGATAACAGCACATATCCCAGAAGTCTGTCATCGAGAATTAATACGGCTGGAACAATCTGCCCCGGGTATCCCAGACGCAGTAAGAATCTGTTTTCCGGGACACGCTGAGGAGGCCAGGTTGCGAATGTAAGTTCAAGAGAGGGGTCGGTTAAAGCCTCCGAACGGAAAAGAGCTTTCAGAAGATCGAAATCACCTCCAAGATGATGAACTGCGGATCTTATCTGATGGCGGGTTCTGATGGAATTGCGCGCTGGAGATGGAAGTGATGTGCTGAACAGAGTCGGCTCATCCCTTGGATAACCGAGCTCCAGAAGAGCTGATGCTTCCGAAAGACATGCTTCAAAGCAGGTTGAAGCAATATCAGGCGGCAGATATATAGAGGATTCCGTATTACCGGAAAGCAGGTTCATCTGCCTTGACAGTCCTTCAACCCTTCCGGCTGAAGGGCTTCTTGATATCTCACCCACATGGGTACGAAGAGCGTTGAATCCCTGCATCCATACTTCGGAAGTTCTGCCGCCGCTCCAGATAGACGCAAAGTAAAGCAGCCTCGCGATTTCGGTCGAATTAGTAAAATTTGAAGGAAACAGTATCATGCTTTCACCGATCTCGGATGATATCTGTCAACGACACTTCGCAGATAAGTTCTATCCACACTGGTATATATCTCGGTGGTTTTAATGTCAGCATGCCCGAGAAGCTCCTGAACGACCCTGAGGTCAGCACCTCCCTGCAGCAGGTGGGTGGCAAATGAATGCCTCAGAATATGAGGATGGATATGCTCTTTGATACCTGCCATCTCCGCAGACCTTCTGACGATATTCCATACTGTCATTCTTGAAAGCGGATTTCCCCTGTAAGTAAGAAAAAGAACAGGAGTTGCTCTCCCGTGCACCAGCATGGGTCTCGCTGTATCAATATAGAGCGAGAGCCATTTCACGGCAGCTCCTCCCAGCGGGACTAACCTCTCTCTGGTCCCCTTCCCGAGGGGTCTTACGAGAGCCTCTTCCAGAAAGATCCTTGAAACGGTGAGTCCGGTGAGTTCGCTCTCTCTCAATCCCGCACCATATGCGAGTTCAAGCAGAGCGCGATTCCTTGTAGATATGGGAGAATCAGCTTTCCAGACATCGATAAGAGCTGCCACAGTCTCAACACTGACCGCGTGGGGAAGTCTGGCAGTCTGCCTCGGAGAATGAAGAAGCTCGGCAGGATTATCGCTTCGCCGTCCTGATGACTGAATAAACCGGAAGAAGCCTCTGATGCTGGAGAGTTTTCTGATAATACTCACTGATGAGTAACCGGTGGAGGAAAGAAAAGCCATATACTCCGCTATATTCGAAGCAGCAGCCTCGGAAAGAACAATCCCGTTTTCGTTAAGCCAGAAGCTGAAACTTCTCAGGTCATTGCTGTAGGCTTTAATCGTTCGGGAAGACAATTTTTTTTCCAGAGCTGAGAATTCCAGATATGAATCCAGAGTATCATCCATTCTTCGAAAGCCATGCCTGTATACCTTCGCCCGATCTCACGGAGGGTAATACTTCAGCCTGGTTTCCTCTGGTGATAGATACCGTGACACCAAGGGAATTGAGCTCATGTGCCATCCTGATCGCTTTTTTACGGTCAAGACATGTCTCGATGAGTACAGGTGTCTGTTTCAGAAGATCCCAGGATTCTCTAAGTGATAATCCCAGTACTTCGCAAAGAGCTTCAGCGTTTCTATCCTCATCATGCGATGAGGGTGTGCACAGGACAAGTTTCAGGCCTGTATTTTCATCTGATTCTCCGGATCCAGGTTCATTTTTCGTCGTTTCTGCAGAACTGTCATCCCGGCTCCGGAAAGTGTCTTCTGAGGATTCCTCAAGAACTGGCGGAAGAAGAAGATGCTGAAATATAGTACAGGACGGAGGGTACAGTAACACTATATCCGGAGGAGATCCTGAGAGAAATGAAGCACTGCCGACAACGGGAGGAGAATCAGCACCTGCAACCTCAGGCGCAGCGAATTCGAAGATATCGGGAATACTGTTATTGCTTACATCCGGGAGAACCGGGGGCGTCTCAAGAAATCCTCCACCCAGAGATATCGCCGGAAACCCTGCTGAAAACCTTGCCGGAGGCTGCAGGAACACCCTCCCGCCGGAGGTTTCGTATTCATCAGTCGGAGGAGGTCCGATCGAATACTGTTCCGGAAGATCAATCACAGGTGGAATGAGGGATACATCTTCATCATGGGTACTGGTTTGACTTCCGAACAACAGATCAGTGAAGCTGGCCTCCGAATCCGGAGCAGATTTTCGAGTTCTGAATACTGCATTGGATTTTCTTCTGCGTGAAACACTTTCCTGCGGAAGAGAATCGGTCTCGATCCTGACTATTCCGCCGGATTCGGTTATTGATCTCTTTATCCTTTTTGCCGTTTCGCTGTCGATACCTTTGCTGAGAGCGATCGGCATTCGGGAAAGCCACTGAACGATCTGTTCCTGGGGAAGATGGGTCAGCTCCTGTAATCTTCTTCGCAGGCGTGTTCGATATCCGGGGCGGTAATTAACCAGGAGTACCTTGAAGAGGGGTACGGGTTGAATCTCCTCCTCCTGATCCGGAAGAACTCTGCATTGCACCCCCGGGTCACGCTTAAGGTCATCGGCAATTTTCTGAGCGTCTGCTTCTGCAAGACCATTGCATACGATATCTTCCTCACTGCTGAGAGCCATCATGATATCATCCAGAACAAGGCCTGTGCATTCAGTCAGAATACGTGCAGACTCTACAGAGGGTTTGTCACCCTGTACAATTACCTTCCATTTCATAGATCTTCGCCGCTACAGCTGTTTTCTGATCAATTCAATTCTATCACCGATCTGCATCAGATCGGTTGTAGAGATAGAGGTAATCAAAGCTGACGAAGTGTTCGTCTGGGTTTCGAGAATTATCAGTTCACAAACCGGTATATCCGTGGTCATTACGGTTGAACCAGAGGGGCTTGATACTTCATGACCGTACTTGTACATGCTGAATATGTCTCCGGATCTGAGACCGTCTTCTGCTCCTCTGTCAATGTAAACCACATCGTACGCGTAAGCTCTGTTCAGATCCATATCCCTGAATGCAAGAACATACGCATCTATACCGTCAACTTCTGCTGAGGGCATAACATGGACTGGAGCTGTGGACGTGTATGGAACCAGGAAGTGACCCGAACATACAGGTATGTAAGTGTGTTCAATCATGGCAACACTGGAAGACAAGGATGTATCAATAACTCGACAGACTCCGGCAACTCTTACGACATTGCCGAGCGCTGCTCCTGTTTGAGGGTGCTGCACTTCCTCACCGACAGCATATATCTTGAATACAGTTTCCTCAGTTACACCCTGATTCTGACCGACATCTATGGCCACCAGATCTCCGGTGTACACTTCCGATACGAAATGCATTTCTTCATCATTAACATTCAATTCAACGATATAGCCGACGGCCTCGGGCGGATTAGCGGTTACCATACCGGCGGTTGCCAGGGTAAGACTGCTTATAAGGGGTCCGCTGCTGGATCCGGAGGTGGTATACACTCCCGAGAACTCTTCCGCGGTAACCTGTGAACTGACCGCAACTCCCGAAATATCAGGAATTATCAGCTCGGTTCCCGGCTGAAGGTATTCCACACCAGCAAGTGAAGGATTGGCATTCTGTATATCCTCCCAATGAAAGGGAGTATTGTAATAGTGTAATGAGAGATCCCACAGTGTGTCTCCGTATCTAACACAATGGGTTCCAGCAGCACCAGTTACAGAGATTGCTGCTCCTGCTAAAAGAATCAGAACAGATAAGGACACAGTGAAGCTTTTCATTTCAACCTGACCTCCCGCAATGGTCTCTATTAATGAGCGAACTTCATAACTTCATAATATTCTAAATTCACAGGTTCCTCAAGTCAAATGGATCTTAACGAAGAATTTACTTCACTGCGGGATAAAGCACTGAGTTATTCTGAATCCCGGCAGTTTTCAGCACTGTGACAGTAAAGACTCCACCAACCCCGACTATGGATTCCCGGTTGGGTATGTTCACGGCAAGCCACAAATCCCCTATACCCGGAGGATCACCTGTCCAGGTGCTTCCCGCAGCTACCGGATCTGAATCACCGACAGCAATAACGAGCTGTCCGTTCGTCGCCCCCGGCACAAGAGCTGTCGCAGTTGAGAAGTAATCTATCCCGGATGGTCCGCAGCTACCAGTTTCCATTGAAACGGTTCCAGACGCATGAATACTGATTCTTTCATTCGGGGAAATGGAAAGCCCGGAGTTTACCCATCCATCGACAGCAGGGACCTGCACAGTGATAGTGGTTTCATCTGCAGGATCACTCCATATCACCGAACTTACCTCTCTGGAAGAAAACTCTCTCTCTCCCGAATCCGTTCTGATCGTAATCTTTCCGCCATCGAATGTAATGTACCCCCTGAAGGAGGTTCCTCCATCTCTCGGGAAAACCCTGCCCTCTTCATATTCAACGAACGTCTCTGAGTTGTTGAAGATTATATGCCGTCCTTCTATGGATTCGAGTTTACCGGACAGGACTGTACCTTCGGCGGTTATCATCCTGTCCGGTCTGATCTTGCATCCAGCCAGCATAACGATCATGGTCAGGAAGACTACTGCATTGATTCTGATCATCAATTACCCTCTTTCAAACCGGGAATGAAGATATCCAGAACATCCCGAATCTTATCAATGAGTTCAAACTGCATCAGATCCCTGTTTTCCTCAGGGATCTCCTCGATACTCCTGCTGTTCTCCATCGGTATGAATACTCTTGTAATCCCTGCAGCCAGGGCTCCCAGTACTTTCTCCTTGATACCTCCTACGGGCATCACCCTTCCCTGGAGGCTTATTTCTCCGGTAACTGCAATGTCAGGTACAACCGGCTGCCCTGTCAATGCGGAAAGAACTGATACCAGAATAGCTACTCCTGCTGAAGGACCGTCTTTAGGGGTAGCCCCCGCGGGGACGTGCAGGTGTATATCAACCTCTTTGAAATTCGTTTTCAAACCGAATTCATCCGAGTGTGTCCTGATCCAGGAGAGAGCTGCTTTTGCCGATTCCTGCATAACCTCCCCAAGCTGACCGGTAAGGATCAGTTCACCCTTACCGTTCATAATAGTGCTTTCTATCAGGAGCACTTCTCCTCCTGCAGGTGTCCATGCAAGACCTGTGGAAACTCCAACACATGGTTTATCCGAAATCCTCATACGGGAGAATTTTCTAGGCCCGAGAAATTCAGGAAGTCTTGAGGGTGTGATGACTGTCAGATCATCATTTCCGCGTGCGACTTTCATCGCTACTTTCCTGCAGATCTTACCTATTGTACGTTCAAGCTCCCGAACTCCAGCCTCACGCGTATGATCAGCGATGATCCCGCTGAGACCCTTCTTTTGAAAGCGGAGAATTCTCCCTGTGAGTCCTGCATTCTTCATCTGTCTTTTTACCAGGTATCTTCCTGCTATTTCGAGCTTCTCTGCAGATGTGTATCCGGGGATGCGGATAATCTCCATTCTGTCCAGCAGTGGCATCGGAATAGTGTCCGTCCGATTTGCCGTGGTTATGAACTGAACGCCACTGAGATCAAATGGAACATTAATATAATTATCCCTGAATGAGAAATTCTGCTCCGGATCAAGCACTTCAAGCAATGCGGATGTCGGATCACCCCGAAAATCGCTGCCTATTTTATCAACCTCATCCAGCATGAAAACAGGATTGTTGCTCCCTGCTTCCTTGAGCCCCTGTATTATCTTACCGGGCATTGCTCCTATGTAGGTCCTTCTGTGGCCCCGTATTTCCGCTTCATCGTGTACACCGCCAAGAGAAAGCCGTACAAATTTACGGTTGATTGCTCTTGCTATGCTTCTTCCCATCGATGTTTTTCCTACACCCGGGGGGCCTACAAAGCAGAGTATGGGAGCCTTCCCGTCAGGATTGAGTTTCCGGACAGCGAGGAACTCCAGAACCCTCTCTTTAACATCCTTCAGATCGTAATGATCTTTTTCCAGAGCAATCTGTGCCCTGTTTATATCCAGCCTGTCCTTTGTGCTTTCTTTCCAGGGAAGAGACAGTATCCATTCAATATAGTTCCTTATGACAGCTACTTCAGGTACTCCTGGATGCATTCTCGTAAACCTGTCCAGTTCCTCCAATGCTGCTTTTTCAACCGGCTCCGGAAGATCCTTCTCTTCGATCCGCTGTCTGAGTTCCTCAGCTTCAGGATTCTCGCTTTCCCCCCCAAGCTCCTTCTGAATGGCTTTCATCTGCTCTTTGAGGATGTACTCCTTCTGGTCTTTCTCTATCTCCGTTCTGACCTGACCCTGGATCTTATTACGAAGTTTCAGGATCCTGATCTCCTTTTCAAGGATACCGGACAGAAGCCAGAGACGCTCAAGTACATTGTCAACTTCGAGAATCTTCTGCTTTTCCTTGACACTGGCATCTATCCTGCTTGCGGCCAGGAAACTCAGTTTCTCAGCATCACCCGAATACTCCATGAACAGTGAATCATCAGGTATGCTCCGTGTAAGTTCAAATATCTGCTTCAGCTGGATCCGTACGGTATTCTGCCATGCATCCAGCTCGATATCGTCCTTCGGAAGGATAGATACCAGTTTTTCAACCCTAGCCATGGCATAGGGTTTATCAGTTTCAATGAACTCCTTTATCCGAAATCGAATCAGTCCCCTCAGATGAAGTCTGATTATATTGCCGGGAAACCTGTACAATCGATCAATACCTGTGACAGTACCCGTAGTGTACAGGTTCTCTATACGAGTGGACGAATCCATCCTGTTTTTCAGACCGACAACGCATATAAGTTTGTTTGTTCGAACTGCGTCGTCCACAAGTTCGGCTGTTGCCGGTTTTGTAATGGTCATCGGTACAATGGAATAAGGGTAAACTATCTCGTCCGGATTTGGCAGGACAGGCAAAATCTCAGGTAGCTCCAGAACGGTAGCCCGGGTCATTCAGTCTCCTTCTATCAATGTATTAAAGGTATACAAGTCACTGGTTTATAATCCGCAGATGTCAGCCGCCGCAGTCCGGCTGATGTTACTCTCCAGAAGCGGATACACTGGAAGTTCTATTCGATATCGAATCGGACCGAGACAGTAGTTGTCACCTCAACCGGCTGGTCGCCCTGCATCGCCGGACTGAAGATCCAGGTTCTGACTGCGTCTTCAGCTGCCTGACCGCATCCAAGACCAAGAGGGTCGCTTACTATGCTTACACTCTGCACCGATCCGTCCGTGCCCACTAATACAGATAGAGTAACATACCCGTGAAGGTCTCCCCTTGCACTGGCCTGCGAAGGTACGGCAGGAGCGGTCTGCTGTATCGGGAAAGGACTTGAAATCGGCAGTTCCTCGGCTGGATCCACAGCTACTGTATCCGGAAGAACCTCGTCCGGTACAGGTACGGCATTGTACTGAATGGCTGTAGTTTCACCAGCTGTGATCGTAATAGAATGTGTATCGTCCTCGAAATCCGGATTGGAAAGCCGCACTGAATAGGTTCCCGGATCAAGTTCCACTCCTCCAAAGGGTGTAGTACCGACATGCCGGCCATCTACATACACATCGGACCATGGCTCAGGTCCAACCATGAGCTGACCTGTATCAGGGATCTCCTCCAGTGTTATTGTTCGACTGTACCCGTTTTCACCAAGATTGATGGTTACTCCAAAGTCCCGTGTGCCCTCCATCTGAACCTGCAGATAGTAGCTTCCGAAAGGAAGAACCTGGGTCATCCGGCGTCCTGTGGCAACGCGCTCTCCGTCTATGAAGAATATGGCGTTACCAGGTGTTGCCGCCGCAAGCTGCAGGGTGATCTGGGATTGTTCAGAGGCAAGGATATTCATAGTCTGGTTCAGATCAGCCGGACTGACCACAAGAACAGACTCGGGCATGGTTCGGTAACCCTCCAGGATCGCCTGGAAAACATGCTCTCCGGTGGCAATGGAGTCGATATTACCCTCGATAATTTCTCCATCAACCATGAAATTGACTGCTTCTGGTCCCGGGTCATCTTCATCTTCAGGCATTTCGTAAGAGAATGTTACCTGTAGAATTGAAGTACCTATACTGTCAAGATATAGAGTATCGGGACTTATCTGGCCTTCTTCAAAGATCGGGGTCCACAGAATGGTTTCAAAACCCGGCGAGGACACCAGAACATCTCTCTGGGTGAATATCGTATCGCTGAGTATGAATACTCCCGGGAGCCCTTCATCAACACTGACTCCGTCAAGTGTAATACTCACATCGGAAGCGCCCAGAACTACAATTGTT
>JBDLJP010000019.1:0-14423 GCA_039714295.1 Candidatus Fermentibacterota bacterium | reverse complement strand
CATACTCACCTTCGACAAGGCGAGACCGGTAGATCCCCCTGTCAAGACCGGATCCCTCCAGCGTCCCTGTGTAATAGAGATTACCATTAGCAACCACGCACGGCTGAGACTGGAGCCTGTCTGAATTGACCAGCGAACCCAGGCTGGCAGGTGAGCCCCACCCATCGGGAGTACGATCGACCTGCCAAATGTTCACACCGCCTGTTCCGTTACTCATTACAGCCTGATAGAAGAGGCGGCTGCCATCAGAGGAATATGCGGGAGCCTGAACGACTCTCCCTTCAAGATCGAGAGGCTGCGGATCCAGCCAAACATCATTCATGCGCGATGTTGACATAATCGCCGGTGGTATAACAGCCCAGCAAACCTCAGTCAGGTCTGGACAGAAAACGACAGGTCCGTGCAACCGATAACCTGAGCCTGAGATAACCTCTTGAGCGAATACTTCCGGAATGCGTCCTGGTAAGCGCTGACCAAGGTAAACACCCTCCAATCGGTTCGAGAGCTCATCTCCATACAGAACCTG
Organism: Candidatus Fermentibacterota bacterium; assembly: GCA_039714295.1. Taxonomy (GTDB): domain Bacteria; phylum Fermentibacterota; class Fermentibacteria; order Fermentibacterales; family JCC-6; genus Aegiribacteria. The sequence goes on along the minus strand of JBDLJP010000019.1, from coordinate 13,897 downwards.
ACACACTCCGCCTGATAAGCAAAGAACTCCAAGAAGACAATGGGAGATAACATCCTGCATGAATTCTCCTAAGTTTGCTGCACAGTATCAACCCCAATAATCAGGATCTGTGCATTGATTCTGGTAATATCCGGTTCGATGTTATGCTTACCGGAAAAGAGCCTTTATCTCGGCGAACGTGGCACTTTGCAGACTGGATGAACCGTACACTTCGACTTCGAACCTGACTCCAAACGCCCCGTCGTACGGAGTCATCGAACACCACTGACCATTATAGAAGTAGTAATTTCCCTGGGGAGCATCTGTGTCCAAACCCAGATAATAGTCAGCGAATGCTCCCGCTGAAGGCCAGAGGATATGCCATCCGATAGCGAACTCAGCCGGTAAAACTACTGTAGAATCGATGATGGAAATGGGATCTGTCCAGGAGTAATCAGGCGGATACCCCCAATTGGAAGCATCAAACTCCTCGTTAAAAAGATTCGTTTCGGTCGGCGCGCCTTCAAACCATTCCTGAATTATTACACGGCTTGATTCCACCCCGTATTGATTCCCTCTGTCCTTGATACAGAACTCTACACTCGTAAGCCGGTAGCTGGTATTCGGATCCAGTCCATAAGCAGGATCATAGAGGTTAATATACGTAATCAGGCTACCGCTATAGTTGGGCCATGGCGCTGATAGAACTGCCAGACCATTCTCCATCGTGTTATCGGTCGGATTTACCCATATTCCATCCAGCGAAGAAGGTAAAGCAACTGATGTTCCTGATTCATCAGCCATTATCTCTTCTTCCGAGAAGCCGGTTGAGACTGCCAGAGCAAACAATAAAACCGACAAAACAGATATTCGTTTCATACTATCTCCATCGTTTAATTAGTATACAGATGTTAATTATGGCACTCATACTCCGAGTTGAACCTCTCCTCTTTGATGTATCAGCGTAACGTTCATGTCAAGTGGAATCTATTTTTCAGTTCATTTTCTCATCCTGAGCATGATTTTCAGGAACATGAGGAACCTGCCCATGGCACCCTTCTTGTTGGACATTATCATATCGTTGAGTTCCTCCTCATTCATCGGCGGTATGGTTTCCTGTTCTGTTGAAATGAGGTGTACAGCTTCAGTCGGGCAGGTCGGAACGCAGAGACCGCATCCTATGCATCGGGTCCTGCTGATTACCGCTTTCGCAGGAGAGCCTTTCAGCGTGACTGCATTAACCTGGCATCTCTTCACACAGATCCCGCACCCTGTACAGGCATCGATGTTGATCTCCGCCCGAAAGCCGGTTACCCAGAAATCTACGGGATGAGGCAGCATCTTCTGCATCCTCAGCATACCGCAGCAGCATCCGCAGCATGAACAGACGAATTCGGGCTGCTGCGCATTTGAGGGCTGCAGGACAAGACCGTCATCCTGGTTCTGCTGCAGGATACCGAGAGTCTCTTCCCTGCTTACCTCCCGTCCATGACCGCGACGGAGAACCATTTCAGCCATATTTCCCATAGCAAGGCAGGTTTCGGTTCGGGATGTAACTTCACATACCTCTCCATGAATTGCCCGGCTTTCACGGCAGATGCAGGGGAGTATTACGAATGGACCTGCAGACTTATCAATAAGCAGGCTTATCTGATCGTATGTCGCTACATTGTGCTCAGGATTGATGCTGACATTTATCGGGATCGTTCTCATCTGCGCGGGTTCCGTGGAGAGGATCGATTTGCCGAAAGCGACAGTTTTCATATAATCGCCGGCGTCTTTCACGAAATCCGCAGTCGGGCAACCATCCTGCGCTTCGAACATCCCTATCACCATAGGAAGAACATACCAGCAATCCTCGTTATCCTTCTTCTTAAACCCTATCGCGCCCTTCATGGACATACTGTCAAGAAGCTGGAGAGTCCTGTTCTCCTCGTACTCACCCGAAACGCTCTGCATGATCGCTTGAAGTGACTGCGGACGATAGGAAAGGTGCAGTGCCAGCCCGGCTTCCTCTGGATTGAACATCCTTTTCAGAAAACGAATGTCTGCTCCGGACCTGGTTGCAGGGAAGCCAACCGCCTGCCTGTCCAGATGCTTCTGGAGTAAACGGTAAGTATTGTGATCAGTATCATTGACCGAGCTCATGAGTCCCCCCTCCGGAATTCAAAACAGAATCACCTTGTATACATATTCCAACCCGGTTCCCATGTCACTTCGCTTCAGGTCAGGCAGCCGGTATCTCTTTTCTCCCGAGGAGATCGATTCGTTTCCATTTTCCTGTTCGGAATCTGAGGAAGAAGGCCAGACCGAAAATAGCCACGTAAAAGCTGGTAAAAAGCCAGAGAGTGACTATCCCGGCGTTCTGAACTGCGTAGAGATAGATAACTCCGGGTATCCAGAAGAGCCATGCCAGCAGTCCTGAAACCCACACAACGAACTTCGTATCTCCTGCTCCCCTGAGGGCTCCGCTGTACATGAGGTTGACGGCATCGAAAATACCCCAGGCGGCTATGATCGCAAGAAGTTTACCGGAAGTGGATATCAGCTCTTCAATAGTGCATGCGGAATCAGGACTGAAGAAAAGCCTTGTATAAAAACCGGGAAAAAGAACGAAAGTAACGGCAAGAGGAATGAAGTAGCACATTGCAAGCAGCAGTGTCCTCCTGACGACTTTAACTGCCATATCATTTCTTCCCATTCCTATGCATCTGCCGACTATTACCGTTGTGGCAAAACCGAACCCCAGCAAAGGGTTGAAGACCAGATTGTTCACACTGAAAGCAAGGTTGTTAGCTGTGAAATCGATGGCTCCCAGTCTTCCAGCGATGAAAATGAATATTGTAAAACTAGCAACATCCATGAATATCTGGAGACCTGCCGGAAACCCGAACCTGATTATTCTCCCGATAAGCTTTTTCGAGAATCTGAAGTTCTCCCTTGTCCTGTATTCAGCAGCGGTTTTCCCTGTGAATGCGGCGATCGTAAGTATTGTGCCCGGGATGAAAGACGAAATCGCTGTGGCTATGGCTGCGCCCTTTATACCCATTTCAGGAAAACCGAGTTCTCCGAATATCATCAGATAATCAAGAAGAATATTTATCCCGGCTCCGATAATGACTGCCAACATCGTTGGAACGGTCTTCCCGCGGCCGTTCCAGAAGGATGAAGCAGCTGCGGTAAATACGGGTCCTGCCGCCGAGAACATGAGTATCTGAAAATATATTTTCTCAAGTGCTACGATTTCAGAAGCATGACCGGAAAGGTCGAAAAGAAGGCTTGCCGGCAATGCGAGAGCAGCAAGTATCGGTGCGGACAGCATTGTCAGGAAAAGTCCCTGCGCCAGGGATCTTGAACATCCCTCTTTATCGTCTGCTCCAAAATACTGAGCGATAAATGTACCGGAGTAGGAGACTGTACCATAGAAAATGCAGAGCATTGTAAAACTCAGAATACCGGCAGGGAGAGCGGCCTGAAGCTCAAGCTGGCTGTGCTGTGCGAGGAACAGCCTATCGCAGAACATCATTATGGTTCTGCCTGCCATTGCAGCTATTATGGGAAAGGAGACTGCAACTATTTCTCTGTAGGAATCAGGAGAACGCTCAGCCATACGAATCCGCCTTCAGAACGGCAGTGCCGCCATTCAATTCAGAAAGGAAATATTTAATGAATATCAAGCCATCGAACATACTGGAATACCTGCAGAAGATGCCAGCTGTTACAGTGCGGCACTATCCGAACACTGCTCCTGAAGTGGAAACTGCGAATTAATCGGCTATAAATACATTTCCTGATACAGTATTGATATCGATCGAGAATTCACCATCTCCAAACATAGAAGAGGTGCCCACAAGATCATCAGTGATGTAAGCGTTGAAAACATCCGCAATTTCTATTTTCCCTGAAATTGTCTCGATTCCAACCTCTACATCAACACCCAGATATAGTATGATGCTGCCGTTAACTGCATCAAGTTCAAGGTCGTCCTCAAGAGCATTAACAACACACTCGACATTCCCGTTTACGACTTCAATGATCCTTATCCCCGGAGATTCGATGATGTCGACATTTCCATTCACGGATTGAACTATCAGTTCGCCGCTGAAACCTTCCGCATCAATATTGCCATTCACAACCTCAAGGAGTGCTTTTCCTTCTCCACCTTCAGCAGATACATTTCCGTTAATCGATGCAAGTTCTATCTCCAGATCTATGTCTGATGGTATTTGAACTTCAAAATCCACGCTGCCGCTGTGAGATCCTTCCCACTCTTCAGCATAATTCACTTCACAGATAATCCCGTTGGAAGTATTGCAGTCTACAGTAATGAACTCCAGTTCTTCATCACTGCTGCAGGTAATTGTGTAGATAACTTCCACCAGATCGGAAGACCACTCAGAAACAGCGATGTTTCCATTTACTGTGAATATCTCTACCGGGTCTCCGGATGAAACTCCTACGGTAACATTTTCCTCTGTTATCACTTCCCCGGCACGGACTCCTGAAACCAGAACCAGACAGACAACCAGACAATACAGGCTGAATCTCATGACTTGCTCCTTTCAAAAAATGTCTTTCCCGAAACAAGATATAAGATTGATATTCCATTTTGTCAAATAAATCTTGACATAATGAAACAATTGCATATGATAATTAGTTGTGCTGAATTTTGTTTCAACAGCACCAGCCGTCCCGACGGGATCCGGAGTGTCTTCAGCAGCGCTCTGCCTGATATCCCGATCAGGATGAAGGATCCATAACCCTTCCCATAAACACTATGGAACCGGATTCCCTGTCCAGTATGAAAAATATGAACGGTGAGTCGATGTTCATCTGTACGGGCTGCTCGGGAATTGCTGTAAGTCCCATTACAACTGCTGTAGCTGCAGCGGCTTCCGTACCGGCTTCGTCAACCTTTACGAAGGCCTTGTGCAGAACTTCCGAGATGAAAAGATCAGGGCTGCCTGTAAACCCGCTGAAATCGGCACTGTTTGCGAAAGCGGATTCCATTCCAAGCTGCTGCAGTAACTGACTCAGCGAGATGCTTCGCGAAAATTCAAACTTCGGCATTGACAGGGAAACATTAGTGGGACTAAGTCTTCCTCTAATCGTCTGCAGCATATCTGCATCGAATCGCTCCTGAAAATCCTTGATATCTCCATCTGGAAGGAGTACAAGCATACTTGCGCTGCCTCCGGAGTAATCAAGTTCAACAGCTTTGCATCCTTCTGTTTGAGCGTAATTGAAAAATCCCGTCTGGTTCATCATCTGTACATCGATTCCGGAGCTCCCGGCAAGGTTGAACCGGGCATCCGCTGTGAAATGTTCATCGAATGGTTTTCTCCAGGAAGCTTTGAAATAGACCGCGTTCGTCAGAACAACTCTAGTATCTTCATTCAGTACGCCCGTAGGCACCAGATCCTGTATTCTGTTCAGGGTACGCTCAGCAACCCACTCATTTATCGTTTTCCGCGAGCCTTCGGAGTCATTGATAAAGTCAAGATTTCTCACAGCGGCATTGTAGTATCTTCTCATCTTCTCAACGTACTCGTCCAGAAGGGTGAAACTGGTCTCAACCCACAGGCCGTTTGATATTGAAAGTGTAAAGGAGTCTCCCGAATCCGAACCGGACCGGTCATCCAAGCTGAGAGTTTCTGTCAGTGAATAAAAAGCCCGGTTGACAGCTTCTGCCTGAAGCGTAAAGTGAAGCACATCGGCCATCTCTGCTGCTGTCGCTCCTCCGGCTCCGGCGTATGTCATTCCAAGGGCTGAGGATATGCTGTAGGGAGACAGGAAGATATTATCCGACTCCTGCATATCGGAAACTTTCTTAAGAAGATCCAGCGCGAACTCATTATTGCCCAGCACCAACTCATGTACCGCATCGGTATCCGGCACTGATTGCGATTCCGGTACAGATAAATTCTCTTCAGCTGAACAGGAAAAGACTGCAGTAAGAAGGATGACAGCCATTACGAAAAGATCTGATCTTAATTTCATTGGTTCTCCGATCTATTTACATTTGTAAGGATAAGGATGAGCTACCAGCCCCTCGCCCCGGTTTCTTCAAGTACCTGAAGCCAGGCGTACTTCTCCGTTCCATCATGATATAATAGTCCCAGAGTTGCAAGGTATTCAAGGAATCCCGGATCCGAAATACCGTAATACTCTTCCATTTCAGCCAGCTGTTCGCTTGAAATATCGTGAAGCCAGTCGATAAGTACGAGTCTGATACTCTGTCTGTTTGTGTCCCAGGCGGTAAAGAACTCATGGTAGAACTCTGCCTGCCTGGTCTGAGTACTTCCGCAGTATTCAGATCCGGACTGATATCCCACCTCGTTGAGCCAGATCTCCCTTCCGGGAAAGCTGCTGACTATCTGTTGAAGGTGGGAATGTACAATTTCGGGATCCGGTACCTGGAATACGGAATTCTGCGGATAGTAAGTCAGCATGACAACATCGGTGTACTGGTTCACCTGCTGAACATGCAGAAGGTCTTCTCCGAGAACACCATTAGTTACAGTGTTCTTTACTCCCAGAGAAACCCCAGGATAGGATGATCTGATATAGTCCGAAGTGGCTGCGACAAACTGTATGTAATCCTCCCAGGCATTGCCCGATAGATATAGATCCGCTTCATTGCCGATGCTGATGCTGATTATGGTGACAGCTGGCGAGATCTCGGCAAGGACCCAGTCCACAAGATTGTTGAATGCTTGTATCATCTCGGGGGAATCCCAGTCACTGTTCTGAAGATAATTGGGAACAGTGCTGTGCACCGTGTTGACCACGGCAAGGCTCAGCATCACATCTATATCGTAGTATCCGAAAAATCCTATAGCTTCAAAGACTCCCCCCATGGGATCCTGATAAACACCTTCGGTAACCTCAATGGAATCCCACGGTATGGTCAGTTCAATGATCTCAATTCCTGCCTGCATTCCTGTGTTGAAGGAACTTGTAAAACCATCTTCACTTTCAGTGAGCCCGATGCCGAACAATCGCTCTCCCGAAGGCTGTGGTGATTCAGGCGGCAGAACCTCGTAACCCTCCTCTGGAGCAGTGGACTCATCCCCGCATGCGGAAAGAAGCAGCAGCACCATGATGGTTATGAAGGGCATTATGGAATACCTTCCCCTGTTTGCACCAATCATAGCATATCCATTCTGTATATTGCAGGTGAACACCTTCGTGGTAATCAAACTATTATGCCGGTCTTCCATAAATGGAACCCCGACTGCTAAGGCGTGTTATAGTTGAAATGGAGGTTGCAGAATGCGGAAAATCTCATCATATCCATTGATTGCTGCCGGAGTATTGCTTATAACCGGTTCCTGTGTGGATGGAGAAGAAATGGAGTACAGAAATCTCACTCCGGAAGAGGAGTACGTTATCCTTCACGGAGGTACTGAAAGCCCGTTTACGGGTGAATATGTGGACACTTTTGAGAATGGGGTGTACACATGCAGAAGGTGTGGAGTTCCTCTGTTCATGTCCGATTCCAAATTCAGTGCCCACTGCGGCTGGCCAGCCTTTGATCTTGCCATAGAGGGTGCTGTTGAAACCAGACCTGACCGGGACGGGCGCAGAACTGAGATCCTCTGTGCTTCCTGCGGCGGTCATCTGGGGCATGTGTTCACAGGAGAGGGCTTCACCGAAAGAAATACGAGGCACTGCGTGAACTCCATTTCCATGGATTTCATCTCTGCTGACAGAATAGGAACGGTCTTCTTTGCTGGAGGCTGTTTCTGGGGAACGGAAAACGCTTTCGAGCATACATCGGGAGTTCTTGATGCCCGGTCCGGTTACATGGGAGGAAGCACAAATGACCCCTCCTACAGTGAAGTATGCTCGGGAGTCACCGGACACGCTGAAACTGTCAGGGTACTCTATGACAGTTCGGTTGTATCGTTCAGAGAGCTGGCTGTGATGTTTTTCGAAATCCATGATCCGAGCCAGATTAACCGTCAGGGACCGGATACGGGAACTCAGTACAGATCAGCGGTTTTCTATACTTCAAATGAGCAGCTTGCGATACTGGAAGAACTGGTGCAGACTCTTGAAAACCGGGGATATGAGGTTGCAACAGAGCTTACACCCGCAGGTGATTTCTGGCCTGCGGAGGAGTACCATCAGAATTATTATGATAAAAACGGAGTCGGAACTACATGTTATATGAGGATAGATAGGTTTCAGGAGAATTAAAAAGCCTCCGTCCCTATTTTTTGCTGATAGCTTTTGCAGCCCTCATACCGTCAGCGATGGCTGTGATTATATCTCCGGCACCTGGAGTTACATCGCCTCCGGCATAGATGTTTTTAACTCCTGTATACTGGTGCTCATCAACCTCTATCTCTCCCCATTTGATGGTCATTTTTCCGGCTATCTCATCGGGAAGGAAACCAAGGTCAGATGATTGTCCTATAGCAAGGAATACTGTATCGACTTCAATCCCATGCTCAACATCATCTTTCCTGACAGGTTTCGGTCTTCCTCCATCCGGGTCGTCTACCATCTCGGCTTCGGCATAGAAGTATTTTAGTCTTTGACCCGCCTTCTCAATTCTGATCGGTATGGTTTGCGGTCGGAAATCGATACTTTCTTCCATTGCCTCCTCTATCTCTTCCTCGTCCGCGGGCATGTCCACTATCCTGCGGCGGTAGGAGATCACAACTTCTGCTCCCAGTCTCAGGCAGGTTCTTGCCGTATCCATCGCGACATTTCCGCCGCCAATGACAAGCACCCTGCTGCCAACCTCTGTTGAACCGTCATCAGGATTGTTCATGAGGAAATAGAAAGCATGTTTCACTCCCGGCAGTTCAACTCCCGGTATTTTGAAATCCGAGCTTCTCTGCAGCCCGGCAGCAATGAAGAGGGCATCGTATTCATCCGACATTTTCAGGATATCCCCACTGCTGACTTCTGTGTTGTAGTGGAAATGAGCACCAGCTTTTCTGAATACATCCATCTGCTTTTCATAGCCTGATGCGGGTAGCCTGTATTCCGGTATCGCGTGCTGAGCTACACCTCCGCCCTCTCCGTCTTTTTCGAATACATGGGCCTGAAATCCCATGCGGGAAAGGTAGTACGCTGCTGACAATCCAGCTGGACCGGTACCTATTATCGCTACCCTGCCTCTGCCCGGCTCCAGCGGTTTTTCATCTGTCGCCAGCACATCGGAAAGGGATTCAAACTGCTCACACGCAAAACGCTTGAGCCATCTTATGGCTATGGCTTCTCCCTGATAACCCATGGCACAGACGGATTCACATTCTCTTGTACAAACCTTGCCGCACATTTCGGGCAGAGGATTGTTATCGAAGAACAGTTTCACCGCACGAGAGTAATCTCCATCGGCAATGGCTTTGAGGTATTCCGGTATATGCATATGAGCCGGACATGCCGTAACGCACAGACCGCACTGGATGCACCTTGATGCCTCGACCGCAGCCTGCTCCGGTGAATAGCCCCTGATTACCTCCTCAAAATTACTGACTCTCTCATCGGGCTCAGCTGCCGGCATTTCAATCCTTGGAGAACCGGCCCACTGAAGAATCGAGTTATCCTGACTGTATCCCTTCTGCGAATCATCCCATGCCTTCTCATCGGTACCGGGTATGTAGGCACAGGTATCCGCATCATAGGTGGTCCAGCTGTAGCTGTTCGAGAGGGAGAGAGAGCCCGTTGAACAGACATCTATGCATAGGGCGCACCAGCAGCATCTTCCGTAATCTACAAGAGGCCTGAGTCCCGAATCTCCTTCAGCAGGTTCCGAACCCTCTACCTGAACCATGCCTATTGCCAGATTCTGGCATATCTCTTCGCATCTGCCGCAGCCTATACATTTGTCAAGATCGTTCCTGTGGAATCCCCTGTACCTGTCGGAACCGGGATGGCTCTGTTTTGGATACGGGATCGTGTCAGCCTTCTTTGCAGCCCTTGACCAGGCAAGAAACGGGGAGACGATATCCGTGAATTTCATGGTTACCTCTCAATCTCAGGCGGACAGGTGGTAAGGCTTACCATGATATTCGAGACATCAGCAATATTCGCCCCCACCAGCATTCTCTCAAGAAGCGTAAGAGCATGCACGAAGGAAGGTCCTCTTACGTGAACCCTTCGCGGTTTAAGGCTTCCGTCACTTACAACGTAGTATCCGTACTCTCCCCTGGAGGATTCGATCCGGGTGTAAATCTCACCGGGTGGTATTCTCCATTCGGTAAGATTCGGGAGGGGCGCCGCAACCGGACCGCCCGGCATTGATTCAAGAATACGCCGGATCAGATGCATACTGAGATCTATCTCTCTTCGTCTTAGAAGAGCCCTTGAATAGATATCGCAGCCCTGCTCGGATACCACTTCGAAATCGAGCTCTCCGTACACTTCGTAGGGGGCGTCCTTCCTGACATCTCTGAGAGAACCGCTGCCCCGGGCGACCGGACCGACCAATCCCAGTTCACTTACCCACTCCGGCTTGACAATGCCGACACCGACTGTCCTGTCCCTGAAAACCGAATTGTTGAGGATCAGTCTGTCAAATTCAGGAAGGCGTTCTCCGATTTTATCAAGAACTGCCAGTACACGTTTCTCAAACCCTTCCGGAAGGTCTCTTCTCACACCGCCCGGCTGAATGTACATATGATAAACTCTTGCTCCAGTGAGTTCTTCGAACAGGTCAAGAACGAAATCCCTGAAGGTAATACCCCACATTGCTCCCGTGCCGAGACCGAGAGTGCCTGCCTGACCGCCAAAAGCCATAAGGTTGACCGCGAACCTTGCAAGCTCCAGAATAAGGGTCCTTATCCATTTTGCACGCTCCGGCACTTGCAGCCCGGCCAGCTTTTCAACGGCGAGAGCGTAGCATTCCTCGTTTATGTCAGGCTCAGGTACGCATATTCTGCAGACCAGGGGGAAATTCTGTATCCAGAGCCTTCGCTCCATCAGCTTCTCGAACCCTCTGTGAAGGTATCCCACATGGGTGACAGCTTTAGTAATTTCATCACCGTCAAACCACATCTCCACGCTCATATTGCCAGTTACACCGGGGTGCTGTGGACCGAAAAAGAGGTGTGTGGTCTTCAGAGGGTCTGTCGAGCTGTTCATCGTTCAGAATCTTTCATTGGAACGGGAGTATCCCATTCGTCAATACTTTCAGCTATGTACTTCCTGGGATCTGTATGCATGCGTTTCCGTCTTTCACCGTAAGTGCGCAATGAGTACTCCAGGGTATCAAAATCGCGCCTCATGGGAGGCAGTTCCCGCCAGTCCTCGAGAAGGAAATCCTCGTTCTGCCGAGGGTTACCGGGGAAATCAATGCCGTACATCTCATGCAGTTCCCGCTCAAATACCTCTGCGGTTTTCCAGATGTCACCGATAGTCGGTACAGTGCAGTTCTCCCTTGGATAATCAGCGGAGATCATGAATACCGAAGTGCCTCTGGAATCTTCAAGAATCCATGTCAGCTGGAATACATTATCCTCCAGCCTGTCGACCGCCGATATCAGCTGCAGAGTATCCAGACCGAACCTCTGTCTGGCAGAGAGCAGCATTTCTATCACATTGACGCGCGGGATTCTGACGTGAAGGTAATTTTCGTCCTCTCTCAGCGTATCAAATTCAAAACTGCTGAAACTTACAATCTCTCGAAGGTTCTTTTCCATTATCCTGTCCTACCAGTTGTAATCCGGGAGATCCCAGTTGTGTATGATCTTCTTCTGGTTCTCCCTGTAGTATTCGAGGTTTTCAATATAGTGTTTCCAGCCGTCGGCCTCCCCGGCCTTGATCTTCCTCATCAGAAGGGAAAATCCGTCGATAATTGCTTCCGGACGGGGCATGCAGCCGTTTACGAAAACATCAACCGGCAGATAACGGTCCAGGATGTTCAGAGTATTGTAGGAATCGTAGTACATTCCGCCGTTTATCGTGCAGGAGCCCAGAGCCACTATGTATTTGGGATCCTGAATCTGTTCGTACACGCGAATAACCCTCTTCAGTGTCTTGACCGCCAGATAGCCTGAAATGATAAGCACATCGGCCTGCCTCGGCGTCGGTCTCATCGCTATACCGAATCTCTCCATATCAAATCTGGAGGTATGGAGCGGTCGGAGTTCAATTGCACCGCACCCGGTTCCATAAGCAGTAACCCAGAGGCTGTTTGCTCTCGCCATGTTGTCTACCTTTTCCCAGATTTTCTTCCGGTCATCAGGTTTGTCGGGCAGCTTGTTGCAGTACATAATCCTCCTAGATCATTACTCTCAAAAGGTCGATTGCGGCAAGAGAAGTCGGAACGAACCAGAGGAACCTGATGCTCTGTTCTGTCCTGAACCTGGGAAACACAGTACTTACAAAGACAGGGAACATGTAAAGCAGGAAAGTCTTGAAGAGAAGACTGACCCAGCCTGAAGCTCCTCCGAAAAAGAGGTTGACGAACAGCACAAGCTTGGCAACTCCGAAGATCGCCCTTCCGCTGAACATGAAAGAGAGGAAGCGGCTGCTGTATTCAGTAGGCGGACCTATGGGAATCTCCTGGGGAGCAAGAACGATACTGAAAGGGTATGCCATCTGCATGGGTAGTAACGTTATCAGTCCCGCAGCTGTCGCAAATGGAAACCTGAAGAGGTTCCAGCTGAGGATACCATCCTGCTGTGCCATCACGATTTCCTCGATCGACAGAGTCCGCAGACCCGCAGCCAGCACAAGCACAACAGCTGAGAATGAAAGTTCGTAGGATGACATCTGTGCAAGCCCCCTGCTTACTGCGATAACTGCGTAGGGATGACCTGAATCACCTGCTCCCAGCGCCATACCGAGGCATCCGAAAAACATGAAATAAACTACGAGCAGAAGATCTCCAGAAAAAGACATGTTTACAATTAATGTGTTTCCGACCACAAGCGGGATAAGTATCAGAACCCCGATTCCTCCCGCAATTCTGAACATCGGCGCAAGCCAGAACATGGTTCCATGATGGATGGAGCTTCTTTTTCTGAAGAGTTTCCAGAGATCGATGTAGTTCTGGGTCAGCCTGGGCCCTATTCTGCCGTGGATCCTGGCAGTTACAATTCTGGTGATTCCTCCGAGGAGCAGACCCCATGTAAGCGCCGCAAGGGTTGTAAAGGTGATCGACTGGATAAGAGAAGTCATCAGATACCCCCCCGAAGAAAGATGAGGAAGATAAGCAGGAAGATCAGAGAGTGGGCAAGGTATGTTCTTGCGTCACCGGTGAACATCGCTCTTACCGAGTCGCCCGCTAAGTTGAATATCCCTGCAATACCACTGAAAACTTTTCCTGCATGAATGCGCGGAAGAAAGGCAAGGGCTCTTCTGTAGGGTTTAAAGAAATTGCCCGCATAGTGCACTTCTTCTGCGGAGGGCGGCAGCTCTCCTGCGAAACCTATATCAAGCTGTCCGACGTGCTTCGGTCTTTTTCCTGAAAGCCAGTAGAATACGAACGCGAAACCGAAAAGACCCATTACCATCATACCCACCGCCCAGGCATTCCAGTTTCCGATCGAAGTCGAGACAACTGTTCCGTTTATGACTGGAGCAGCGCCCCCGAGCCCTGGCAGAGATTCTATCGCCGGAACTAAGTGCTCAAGAAACAATGTCGGTCTGAAGCTGAAAAGCATCAGTGCAGCTGTGAGAATTCCCTGCGGGACAAGCAGGACAAGCGGAGCTTCCTTTGTCTGCGCATTCACAGTGGAAAGCTGACCGAGAAAAACAGCATGAAGAAGCCTGAACGCGTACAGGAATGCTACAACAGAGGCGAACATCGCAATAAGCGCAATGGGAAGCCAACCGGATTCAATAAGTCCGTTGTAGAGGATCCATTTGCCGCCGAATCCTGCCAGCGGGGGTACACCGGCAAAGGCGATAATTGAAATAAGGGTGAATGTGAATGTTAGCGGCATCCGTCTGA
>JBDLJP010000018.1:0-14673 GCA_039714295.1 Candidatus Fermentibacterota bacterium | reverse complement strand
ATCACATTGGATATTCCAGTTCCAATCTTGGGCTGATCGAAATGGCAATGGGCAGATTTGATTCTGCGCTGACAAGATTCAACGATTCAATAAAGGAAGCTGAGCTGCTCCGTCTGGAGCCTTTGATGGGAATTAATTATCTCTACCTCGGGTCGTTCTATCGATACAAGGGTGAGTACGAGCAGTCACTCATTTTTTTAGACAGGGCAGCTGAAAAAGCTGAGAGTATCAATAATCCGAGACTGAAACTGAATTCCGAAGTCAACCGGGCAAAAACACACCTGAAAATGGAAGATATTGATATAGCTGAATCGATACTGAGCGGTATATCCGAGGATAGAATATCTAAACAGATGCTCTACGATATCCAGATCATGCAAACTCACATCCACTTGAAGAAGAGCAGGATTAAACTGGCTGAGGAAACCATTGACAGGGTAATGAAAGAAACAAAAAAGCTCCACTCCGAAATGCGATACGGAATCGCTCTTGGTTTAAAAGCTCTGGTCCTGCTGCGCAGGGATATGCAGCCTGAAGCGTTGAACACTCTGGAGCACTCGAAATCCAAGCTGCTTGCAAAAGGAGAAATGCCGTACATGAGTGAAATACTGGTTGATTTCGGTCTCGCGATGGGGGGGGCAGAGGGAGAAACCATATTCACAGAAGGATTGGAAATGCTGTCAGCTATGCAGGCTACAGAGGAAATATCCAGGCTTTATGAGATCGTGAAGAAGAAAGACGGATTTATTGATGCCGCCGAACGTATCGGTGAAATGATCGATGGTATTATTGTAGATCGAATAGCAGTATCCACATTCGGCGGTCTTATTGTTAAAAGATCGGGAGATACGGATGTGGTGGCGAACAGGGAATGGAAATCCAGAAAAGCCCAGGAATTGCTCGCGCTGATTCTTGTGCAGTCAAGCGCTCGCGGCACAACCAGAGAGATACTTGCTTCCCATCTATGGCCTGAGACAACAAAGAAAAAATCGCTGTTGAATCTCCGGGTCGCGCTTTCCCACCTTAACAGAGTCCTTGGTTTTCAGGCTATCCGTCAGGAAGGTCCTTTCCTGGCACTCGACAGAGACCATATCCGGTCGGACTTATGGGCGTTTGAGTCACTTGCGAAAGAGTGGCGTACTCTTAAGCAAGCAGGAAAATTCCACCCGGCGGAGGATCGGGCACGCAAAGCAGTCAGTCTGTACAGGGGTTACTTCCTTCCTGAGTTCTACAGTCTGCCTGTAGCCGATAAGCAGGATGAGCTGAAGAACATGATGAGAGAGCTGTTATTCTGGCTTGCCGGAAGATGTATCGATCGAATCGAATGGAATGAAGCGATACTCTTTGCGAAGAGGCTTCTTCTTCTGGATGCATGCAACGAACAGGCGTGCAGGATTATTATGCAGGGTCTTCATAATCAGGGAGATCGAACAGGTGCGATAAGGCAGTTTGAGCATCTGAGCAAATGCCTGAAATCAGAATTCGATACCGTGCCGGGATCTGAAACAGTTAAACTCCACGACATGATTGCTGCATCGAACTGATCGAGTGAAATTCCGCGTTCTTTGTTTAACACTTTTTTAACGCTGTCATTTATACTTCCTCCCA
Organism: Candidatus Fermentibacterota bacterium; assembly: GCA_039714295.1. Lineage (GTDB taxonomy): Bacteria > Fermentibacterota > Fermentibacteria > Fermentibacterales > JCC-6 > Aegiribacteria. The sequence goes on along the minus strand of JBDLJP010000018.1, from coordinate 13,065 downwards.
TGAGCAAAATAGAAAAAAGAATTTGTCCGCGCTGTAATTACCTGGGAATAGGCGAAGATGTAACCTGCCCTCACTGCGGGCTTGCATTGATTTCAAAATGTCCCGTTTGCAGCGCACAGATTAGAGTCGTCTTCGCAAAATACTGTTCCATCTGCGGCTTTCGCTTTGAAGACGCAGCGAACGCATCAAACGGAAAGGATGGCAATACAAAAGAAGAAACCGGCAGCTATATAAACGGTAAGTAATATTTAATCCCGGATCTGGATATACACCGGGAAAACACCAGGGAGGAAAAAATGAAGCTTTTAGTAATAACTCTGCTATCCGCCAGTCTGCTAATCGCGACTGTATACGATGGCTCAACTGTTGATTTCGACACCGAGATCGAAATCAGCACAGCATCCGGCGGGTTCTCGCCGGACAATCCTGATAATCTGGGCTACGCCCCGGCCCCTGAACCACTTGATGAATCAACTCTTGCGGACATAAATGATCCCACTTCCGCTTACGAGTACACCTCACCCTTGGATAGAGCTATTTCTCATGAGGATGAGGGATCGTCTGTCTGGCCTGAATACGACTGGGACGACGATGTCGAAGTATATCCCGGTATGGTCGGCAGCGGTCAGGACTGGGATATAGATCTTGATACGGGCGATCTGTATGCCATCTTCGATACCGATCACGCAACAGCGGACAGCCTTATATGCTACCGTTCACAGGATGGCGGAGTAACCTGGAGTTTCTTCGGTCTTGCAACAAACTCTGACAACGAAATTTACAATCCCAAAATCCGGGTAGTCAAGGATGGCAGCGGAACCAGCTGGGTTGTACTGATGGGTATCTGGCAGGAGTCGGGTGCTGATCAGCTCTGGATCAGAAGGTTTACCACAGGCGGCGGATCAGCCACATTCGAAAAGGTTGCAGACGATGTTGAATTTGCCGATTTGGACGCCGATGTTAGTTCGGGTGCCTGGGCTTATGCCACATATGTAACCACCGGAACAACCGATGTCCGCATTGCCAGGAACAATATGAGCGGCGGCTGGGTGGATGATCAGATCATCCGTGTTAACAATTTAATTACTCCTTATCCCGCTGTTGCCGCAGGTGTCGGCGGAACAGTCGCTGTCACACTGCTTGACGAGAGAGGCGCAGGAACACCGCAGGTTCGCGTAAGGAGAAGCGAGAACTACGGTGCTTCCTTCGCGTCTTCATTCCAGATAAGCAACGCCGGATGCCCTCTGGCGGATACGGATATAGCATTTAGCCGCGGTTCCACACAGGTAGGCTGGGTAACAGTGACATACGAGTTCGCAACCGATGACAACTTCGGATACTACTACAGCACCGACAGCGGCTTGAGCTGGACATATGGCACTGTTTTCTCTGCTCCGGACAGCGATGATGAGAACCTTGGAAGTGTCAGGTGTAGAAAAGACGGAACAGGCTCCATTACTGTCGCTTTCAACGCTGACCCCGGCGACTCAACGATGTTCAGCTGGACCACGCCAAGTTCCCCTCAGGGCTTTAGCACACCGGAGCGAATCAATGAATTCAACGCAACTGGCTGGTGGCCAGCGGCGGCCGGCTGGAATGGGAGCTATTCAGGTATTCTGTATACCAACTGGAATACTAATTACAGGCTCATGTTCGACTGGTGGGGCAATACAGGTATTGAAGGAACATCCGTGGGACTGAATACGATTCAGAATGCCCCGAACCCCTTCAGCGCCACAACGAACATCAGTTTCAGTCTCGCACAGAGCAGCCCGGTCACGATCTCCGTTTACAACCTTGCCGGACAGCTTGTAAGTACCCTCGCGGATAACCAGAGCTTTGATGAGGGTTCACATTCTGTGCAGTGGGACGGTCAGCATCTTTCCCCTGGCGTTTACTTCTGCCGCCTTGATGCCGACGGGATCAGCCAGACTCACAGAATGCTGATGGTTAAATAACCCTTCAGAAATAACCTGACTGATATCAGGTAGTGCCGCCCGGAGCTCTGCTTCGGGCGGTTTCTTTGTTCAGTTATCTGCAGGAAGAGTGTCGTCCGGGCTTGATCCGGCTGTCGGTTGATAGTATATGAATCCCGTTGAAACTCCTGAAATCCAAACATCAGATCACATTTTCTTCCGATCAAGAACAAGGACGCAAAGTATATGAGCAAATTTATAGCAGTACTGACAGTTTTAATCTTTCCATTGACTGCATTCTCCTACACAGAGGTCAGTGGAGATCAGTCCGGGGTCTGGACTTCAGGCGGATCACCATACCTTGTTATAGGAGAAATCGTAGTCCCGGCCGGTCTGACACTCACGATAGAACCGGGTATTGAGGTCAATTTTCAGGGACATTTCAAATTTACCGTAAATGGAAACCTCCAGGCAGTGGGGACCGAAGCAGACAGCATATTCTTCACAACAGACGACCAGACAACCGGCTGGGGAGGGGTGCGGATTGATTCAGATGACGTTTGCGCCCTGTCATTCTGTCGCATTGAATTCGGAAGAACATCCGGTTCCTATCCCGATATTCATGGAGGAGGCCTTGCCCTTTTGTCATCTGACGCGGTTGTTGCGAACTCTGCATTTGCGAATAACGATGCGACAGGCAATGACAACGGTATGGGCGGCGCCGTGTATGCATACAACACCGGCAGCCAGACTGCTTTCACCGATTGCCTTTTCATCGGGAATCACGCTTACGGTGAGGGAGGGGCGATTAAATTCACGGGAGACCTGGGCAGCGAAATAACAGGATGTGAATTCCTGGAAAACGACTGCCTCTACGGTGGAGGCGCTATCTCCTGCTACATGGCAGCTGGAACGAAATTGACCTACTGCCTTTTTGTCGACAATTACACAATGTATTCGAATGGCGGAGCCATCAATACGCTGGTGGACATGAATCCAGACCAGTACTTCGGTTCAGCGCCCGACGTGGGAGCTTTTGAATACAATGGAACCGGTATCGAGGGTTCTGCAGATCCGTATCGGAATGGGATTGGATTGTATCAGAATTCTCCAAACCCGTTCCACACGGAAACGATTGTTTCATATCAGTTGATTGCAGAGAGTTATGTCTCAATAAAGGTGTACGACCTGTCCGGACGCTCCATCACGACACTTGTGGAAGCTGAGGAAGCAGCCGGCAGCAGGTCTGTTGCATGGAATGGAAGAGACCGCTCCGGTCGGAGGGTTCCTTCCGGGACATACATCATCAGACTGCAGATTGAGAACGACGCGGAGAGTATTAAAGTTCTATTTTACCAGGGAGGATCGAAGTGATATCAGGAAGATGTAAATATGTGTTAATTGCTGTTATTGCCACCGTTATATTTTCTGCAGACGGTTATGCGCAGCAGGTGTTCACAGAGGTTGCCGCTTCCCTTGGTGTTACCGGTCAGACCGGACTCGGTCACTCGGTTGGCTGGTGTGATATAGACAACGATGGTGATCTTGATATAGCGATGTCGAATCAGGACGGCTCCGGTTTCTGGCTTTATCGGAACAACGGAACTGACTTTACAAATATCACATCTTCAGCAGGTCTGGGAGGACTGGGAGCCCGCCGCATTCTCTGGGGAGAGGTAACCGGGGATGAGTACTCCGACCTGGTCCTCGATTGGGGTTCATCGCAGAAGCTCTTCGGGAACAATGGCGACGCTACTTTTACTGATCTGACTTCCGGAAGCGGTCTTACCGGTGATCCTGTCTGTATCGCGGATTTTGATAACGATGGTTCAGCCGATGTTCTGACACTTACAAGCTCCGGATGCAGTGTCCTTCTCAATTCGGGAGGCGGTGTATTCACAGCACAGGTTGCAGGAACAGGGGATTGGTGGGTTGCAGTAACTCTGGATTACGACCTTGATGGCGATCAGGATATCTACCTGGGCACTTATGGCAATGATCCTAATGCGCTTCTCCGGAACGACGGTTCATCTTTTACAGATGTTACCGCTTCCGCGGGAGTTGCTTTCAGCACAGGCACCGGGGGCGTTACTGCGGGGGATTACAACAACGATGGATATATAGATCTCTACCTGGGAAACTATTCGGCACCGTGCTGCAAACTTTTTGAGAACAACGGTGACGGGACATTCTCAGATGTTACGATCGCAGCCGGTGTAGCAGGATACAACGATACCAGGACTTCAGGATTTACCGATTACAATAATGACGGCTGGCTGGATATTTTCTCCTCCCATCATGACTTCTACACTTACAGTAATATCATGTGGAGGAACAACGGCAACGGAACATTCTCCAATGTAGGAGTAAGCCTTGGTCTCTCGGGAGAGATGATTGGCGACTATTTCGGCACAGCCTGGGGGGACTACAATCTTGATGGAGATGTGGATCTGTTCGCTGTCGGGCATATTGATAAGTACGTGCTGTTCAGAAATGATCAGAGCGCTACGATGCCTGCCAATTACGTTACCCTTGAACTGGAGGGAACAGTTTCGAATCGCAACGCAATAGGTGCGCGTGTTGTCGCAGACCTTGGTTCCCTCAGTCTCACGCGGTGTGTGCGGGGTGGAGAGGGATACCACGATTTCCACAGCCTTCCGATTGAGTTCGGTCTTTACGACGCCGCCTCGATTCAGTCTCTGCAGATCAACTGGCCGAGCGGACTCGTCGAGACTTACACCGATATTTCTGCCAATCAGTTCATCTATGCCATTGAAGGCGACACTCTTATTACCGGGATTACAGGAGACTCGCCGCAGGCCGCCTCCGGTGATTTATGGCTGAACTGCAGCCCTAATCCCTGCGCGGATCACATTTCACTGAACTACTCGGGAGAGAACGGAGTTACCACCTCACTGGCGGTCTTCGATCTCTCTGGAAGGCTGGTAAGATCACTCGGAAGCAGTGTTCTTGACGGTTCATTACAGAATGCTGTCTGGAACGGCTTTGACGATTCCGGCAACAGAGTACCAGGTGGAGTGTACATATGCAGGCTTCTTGCCCCGCACGAAGTTGTCACGCGAAAGGTGACTCTGCTACGTTGATTCACCTGTCATGCAGCATGAAATATCAGCGGAAATAGAAGGGGCATGCGTGATGCATGCCCCCTGTCAAGCTGTCGATTATCCTTACCTGATAATGACCATTCTTGCGGTTGCAGAACTGTTTCCGGCTTCCAGCCTCGCGAAGTATATCCCCGTTGAAAGGCAAGAAGTGTCAAAGCCGACCTGGTTCACTCCTTCGCTCATGATGCCTTCCATGGCGATCATCACCTGCCTGCCGGTAATATCGTAGATCGTCAGTGTAATCAGCTGCCCGGCTGAAAGGCTGAAGGCTGCCGATGCGAATCCTCCGATTACTGGATTTGGAGTTATTGAAAGAGCGAAGTTAGCCTGAGGATTTGAGGACTGTTCCCCTATTCCTGTTGCGCAGTACAATCTCCATGCTGCACAGCCTGAGGTGCCAGCGTAGAGGAATTCATCGGATTCGGTCAGGCATTGAACCTTAGAGTAGCCCAGATCAGTTCCCACCTGAACAGGTGCCCCTGTCCAGTTCTCCCAGAGCCATACCCCATCAGACGATGTAGCGATAAGAAGGCCGTCCATGAAGGTCGATTCAATGAGATCGTTAGCAGCGCCGAAAGAGCTTGTGACCTTCGTCCATGTGACTCCTGCATTGCTGGACGAGTAAAGACCGCCCGACCCGGCTGCAGCCAGCAGATTGCCGTTCGCGGGGCATACAGCCAGTCCGTAAGGAGTTCCGGAGTAGCCCGCAGCCGGATTGTTCTGCCAGGTGCCTCCGCCATCTTCGGTGTAGTGCAGTGTATATGTGCTGTTCTGGTATCCAAGGCAGAAAATCCTGTTCTGATCGCTGGGATCTACAGCTATCGACCTTATGTAGCCGTAGCCGGTTCCGCTGTACAGCTCATGCCTGCTCCAGGTTGAACCTGCATCTGTTGAAACCGAAACAACTCCCTTATAATTGGGAGATAAGTACTTGTAACCGCAGCTCCAAACGGTGCTGCCGTGTTCATGAACCATATCGTAACCATCACTGTAGTAAGAATCCTGCAGTGTCCAGACGGAACCTCCGTCTGTGCTCCTGTAGAGCTCTGAGTTGCCTCAACCACCACCTTCAAGGGCTAGAAGTATATCCGGACCGACTGAAACCAGGGCACAGAAGTCACCGCAGTTGAGGGGGGTTGTCACCTCCTGCCATGTTACTGAAGAGCCGTCCTCAGCTTTGAACAGACCCATATCCTCCATGTTCATGAATATCCAGCCGTTCACATATTCCATAGCCAGGGCTTTACCCACTATTATTCCTGAATTGGAGGCCGACCAGGACACTCCGCCATCTGAGCTGGAATAGAATCCCGCTGAGCTGCCCGTGTAAGCTGCAGAGCTGCTCAGTGCGTCTGGAATAATCCAGTTAATTCCAGAACCGGACAGACCCGATGTTACGGTAGACCACGCCTGCCCGTTATTTGTGCTGCGGTAAAGCCGTGTGGATCCAGCGCTCATGACGAGGTTATTGTCCGCATGGCTGAACGAAATGCCGTAGTTGTATGTCTGGGTTGCGACGGTAGTCCAGTTAGAGCCTCCATCTGCTGATCTGAAGACATTGTATAGTGATCCTGTCAGCATAGTGTCCGGATGGGTCGGATGGAAAGCGACTCCATTCAAGTAGTAAGAAGCCGCTGGAGGAGTAATTTCAGTAAAGGAAATCCCCCCGTTGACAGATTTGAAAAGATGCGGAACATAACTGCCGGTGTACTCATACCCGCCGATCAGAATCTGATCCGGATCGGACGGGGATACGTCGATGCATCTACCGTAGGATGTATTGCCGGTTGCAACAACTGCAAGTGTACTCCAGGTTGCTCCAGCATCTGCAGAGTGGTAGAAGGTCATGTCCCAGTTGCTTCCGTTGTATTTGTAACCCGACGCAAACACCTGCTCCCCGTCGGCGGGATGGGCAGCTGCATCGATGAAGATTGTATTGGTGTAGTACGAATCGATCCAGGTTATGCCGTTATCGGAGGAAGTCCAGACTCTGCTGGAACCCACCGCAACAAGTTTACCGCTCTCGGTCATAACCATGTCATACGGATATCCGCTGGTGAAATCCGAGATAGTATTCCAGTTGTCCCCACCGTCGGTGGAACTGAGAACCTGCGTGGGGTATGCGCCCGAAAAAGCATAGAGAACAGCGGGGTTCTGAGTGGATTGCAGGACAGCCTTTACCTGACCGCCTTCAGGACCCACCGATTCCCAGGGGCCGTAGCCCACAAGAGGCAGCATCAGCAGTATCAGAATATTCATGATTTCCCTTCACTTCAGGAGTGTTACAGTTTAAAAAGACATAACACTCCAGAGTACTGATGTAAATACGTTAAGTATTTGTGTAACAAGTACGCAGAGGATAATCTGACTCGGGAGCATTCAGAAGACAGGATTGCGAAGAGGTGGTTCTGAGAGTATCTATTGCTCACCCGTGTCTTGTGAATAATGAGGAGGAGAGTTTGACCGATTCGCAGATATTCGTCGCAGGTGTGCTTGCAGCGGTAATCATACTTATTTATTCCCGCAGGCTCTCCGCTCCGGTGATATTCATTTCAGCGGCAGCTGTTCTTACCATCGGGACTGTTATTACACCTGCGGAGGCCCTGGCAGGTTTCGCGAACGACGCTATAGCTGTGATGCTTATGCTCATAATACTGAGCGAAATCATGCGGAAGACAGGTTTCCTGGAATGGATATTCGAGAGGAAGATGAATGTCTCGGGTAATTACAGGGCTTTTCTGGGGCAGATGATGCCCTTCGTGGCGGGCAGTTCAGCCTTCATGAACAACACTCCCATCGTGGCGATGATGATTCCTTTCGTTGGCGACTGGGGAAAAAAACACGGTATTCCTGTATCCAAACTGCTTATTCCGCTCTCATGGGCTGCGATACTTGGTGGTACGGTAACTCTTATAGGAACCTCTACAAACATGATAGTGAACAGTCTTGTTGTAGGAACCGGTCATGAAGAGCTGCCTATTCTGGCATTCGCACCTGTAGGACTGATGCTCCTCACCGGAGGAATGATTTACCTGATCCTCTTCGCATGGAGGCTTCTTCCTGCGAGAAAGAATCCCGCGGAGAGTTTTGCCGAGAGTCCGAGGGAGTATGTAACAAATCTGATACTGCAGCCCGGATCAGTTCTGGCGGGAAAAACCGTAGATGAAGCGAAGCTCAGGAATATCAAAGGGCTTTTTCTGGTGGAGATAATCCGGAAGGAGAAAATTATTGCTCCCGTCTCTCCACGGGAAAAACTGCATGCCGGGGACGAGCTGGTACTGGCAGGTGTCACGTCAGCGGTAGCTGAGCTGGCGGGGAAGTACAAGGGGCTGAAGCCGACGGATGGTTTTGACCTGCCGGATCATGAGAAGCTTGAGGTTATTGAGGCAGTTGTATCCTCGAGATCCACTCTTGAGGGCGCGATGGTGCGGGATACCGATTTCCGCGGACGATACAATGCCGCAATACTTGCCGTTCACAGACAGGGGGAAAAACTGGGAGGCAAGATCGGAGAGATAAGACTGCGCTCAGGCGATCTGCTTCTGCTGGTAACCGGTGGGGATTTCGGGAAAAGAGCTGCAGGATCGGATGACCTTTTCGTGATTTCAATGATAAGAGAAATCCATAACATAAATTTAAAGAAATCCATATTCATCCTGATCGCCAGTTTTTCATGTATCGTTCTTTCGATACTTGGTCTTGTTCCGCTGTTCAAATCTCTGCTTGCCCTGCTGGCTCTGTTTCTGATATCCGGCATACTCTCACTGCCGGAGCTGAAACGGAGCCTTAATATGAATCTGCTCGTAATCGCAGCATTCGCCCTGGCGCTTGGAAAAGCTGTTGATATCAGCGGTCTGGGGGAGCTGTTCTCCGAAACCGTTGTCCGTATTTTCGAACCTCTGGGTACTGTCGGTATTCTGGCGGCGGTCTACATTGTTACCAATCTTATGGCCGATTTTATTACAACAGCCGCTGCAGCATCAATCGTATTTCCATTCGCAGCCTCGGCTGCGGCAGCTCTGGGGATAGACGGAACACCGTTTTACCTGGCGGTCGCCTACGGAGCTGCTGCGAATTTCATTACTCCGATAGGATACCAGACCAATCTGATGGTTTACGGTCCCGGAGGTTACAGGTTCATGGATTACATGAAAGCCGGACTTCCTCTGAAAATTATCTGCGCAGTTATCGCAATCGGTGGATTGTCCATCGTTTACGGACTTTAGTCCTTCATGTTCTGTTCCCCTGTCTTTTCTTCCGGAATTTATTCAGGAGTTGACAATCGGGATTACAGCCTCTATGAAATATGGTGAAGTTTGCCTTTGTGTGTTCCTAACCGGGCAATCTATCTAACAGGAGGTAGTTTATGATACTTATCTGTCTGATGATCTTTATGCAGGCACCGATGAACCTCGATGGAGGCATACTCTCATCGAACAGCATTGTAATCAACGAATTCATGTCAAACCCGAACAGTTCCTGTACAGAAGCTGATGGTGAATGGATAGAGCTCTACAATAACACCAGTAACTGGATCAACCTCTCAGATTGGGTGCTGGAGAATAATTACGGCGAGGAGATCGTCCTCACCACTTACCTGCTTCCCCCCGAGGGTTACTATGTTCTTGGCGCATGCGGAAATGAATCACTCAACGGAGGCTATAAGCCAAATTATGTGTACAGCAGCTTCACTATACACGAATCCGGGAGTATTACATTATTCGACAGTGCAAGACTCCTGGTAGACGAGATCGAGTACAACGGAGACTGGCCCATTCAGAACGGTTTCTCCTGCGAGAGAATTAACCCTGGATGGGTTTCCAATCATTCCTCAACATGGGATCTCGCAACCACGAGTTTCGGCTCTGGAGACATGGGAACACCGGGAGCCCAGAACAGTGTTTATGAGAACTCATTTGCTCAGAACAGCTGGGCTTTCATCAAGGCTTTTGTAGAGTAAACCGATCGGAAAGATATTCTTAAGAACACTTCTGTTGACGATTCTCGCTGTAGCGGCGGGTTTTCTTTATGCGGAGGATCCCCTGATCGTATATTTTATTGATCCAACCTTTGCGGAGTATTCGGGTGATGCTATTCTGGTTTGTACTCCCGGAGGCGGGAACTTCATTATTGATGCCGGAATGTACAGCGGTTACGATCCGCCCTGGGATTGTGGTCTGGAAAGGGTTCTTCCTCTGCTGGACAGCCTTTCAATCACTCACCTTGACGGAGCCGTGGGAACGCATCCCCATGCCGACCATATAGGCGGGATGATATCGGTTTACGAAAGTCTTCCGGTTGTTACCGCGTACGATTCCGGATGGCCCTATTCTGCAAGCTGGACCTATGAGACTTACCTCGGGGCAATATGGAACAACGGTTCTGATTATGTAACTCCCCGCAGGGGAGATTATCTGGACTGGGACCCTGCGCTTACTGTGGAAGTTATTCACCCCGTAGACCCGCTTTCACCTTCCAATGCAAATAACGCGTCCATAGTAATCCGGCTTACCTACGATCAGATTTCTTTTCTGTTCACTGGAGACCTGGAAACTAACGGCGGAGAGGATGTGATCCTCGCAGCTCTCGGAACAGGAGAAATTGAGGATATTTCCGCAGATGTATTGAAGGTCGGACACCACGGCTCCCATACGTCTACATGTTCCCAGTGGCTCTCCGAGGTGAACCCTTCAATTGCCGCTATATGCCTGGGTGCGGGAAATCCCTACGGTCATCCGCATTATGAAGTAATTAACAGACTGCAGAACAGTGGAATTACAATTTACAGGAACGATCTGGACGGAACTTTCTATCTGTCTTCCGACGGAGAGGGTGTCTACTTCAACTCGATGCCCCCCGATACAGGAGGCTCCGGACCGATCAGTACTTTCGCCGTATATCCCAGTCCGGCCACCACACAAGTAACCTTTACCTGGGATTCGGGTACTGACCAGCACTGCACCATAGCCGTATTCAATCTAAACGGAGAAAAAGTATTTGATGTGCAGACCGCAGGCGGTATGTACACCTGGAATTTAAGCACCGATGCAGGGGTTGCTTCACCCGGACTGTACGCAGCGGTCTTCAGAACGCCGGGGGGTGAAGTATTTACAGAGTACTTTACTGTATCGCGCTGATATTATTCACCATGATCTCATCTGCCGGGGATACAGGTACCGCAGACCTGCTCGTTATATCCGCCCCCGGATTCCCTTCGGTGATGATGCTGGGACCAGCAGGAAAGGCTCTGGCCGCAGGTCCTGAATCTGTTACCGGCAACCCGGCAATGATAGTATCCGGATTCACTGCTGCCGGGGGGATGTGGAATCTTCAGACAACAGGAATTTCCGTGGCTGGAGGTTTGATTGTAGGATCCGACGTCAGCATCTCGGGAGGACTGACTTACCTTGGCCGCGGAGGGATTCTCCGCAGGGATGAAACCGGTTCGGTTACCGGAGAGTACTCATACGGATCCGGAACAGCTCTTACCGGAGTTTCTTTCTTACTTGCATCATGGCTCAGAGGAGGGGTTTCAGCCGGTGTATCATGGGAGAATATCGCTGAACAGGGAGGAACCGGACTGACCTGCAGCGCCGGGCTAGGTGCCGAGTTCCAGAATGGGATGAAAGCAGGTATCGTATTATCCGGGATCGGTCAGCCTCCATCCTGGAACGGAATCAGGAAGAATATGCCTGTGGAAGTATCAGCCGGTGCAAGTTATCCGTTCGGATCAGTACTTACCGGCTTCGCGGGGGGCAGGATAGGATTTTTCACTTCCGATGCCTTTGGAGGCGGCTTGAGGATCGAATATGCAAACCTGGGTTTATCCGCAGGTTACGGGTACGCCCCGGATCAGGAAGAGATCAGCGGATTCTTCGCGGGGGCGCAGTACAACTACACCTCCGAAGGTACCTATACGATAGAGGCTGCAGTTTCACAGAGGGAAGACCTCAGCTGGCCTGTCTTTGCGGGGATCTCCATTTCGCTCTAGGGTTATTCCCGGACTATGCCGTTGATCCGGTCGGCTTCCTTCTGATAGAGCTCACGGAATTTCGCAGCCAGGACAGGGTCGAACTCGGGGAACTCATCGGATCCCACTCTGGGTGTCCAGTAGCTTTCCATCTCCAGCCACTCCGCATGAGTGAATCCGTTTTCCGCGATGACAATCATATGATTGATCTTGCTGGAAGGATCAGCAGGGTCCTTGCGGAGGGCCATCTCAGCATGCACTTTTGCATACTGCTCAAGGGTACCGGGCTCACCGCCACCCCTCATACTGGCCTGCGCGGCCTGGAAAAGCGGCATGAATGCCATAGCCGTTTTTCCCATATCGGCGGGATCCTGCATTTTTGCAGTGAAGTACTCCTTGGAATTTTTCCAGTCTCCCGGACTGATGCCCTCGGCAAGCGCTATTTTGTTTTCCCGTTCTATATCGCCGCCGGTGTCTGCCATCAGGGCGCAGAGTCTGGCGTACTGTTCGAGAGAGACATTGATCTCATCCATATTAATCCCCTTTCAATGTCAGTGAACCTGAGAATCCCGATTACTGTACGTATGACCGGAAGAGACGCCGCCTAAAATTTGCTGGCGGAGGAGTAACCTTCAAGGTCATAGTTGATTTGGCTGTCCGGCATGGGCAGCCTGTCAAGTGGAACCCCGGATTCCTTGAGAAATTTCTCCGCTAGAGAGCCATGATAATCAGAGAATACAGCAATTCGCACGATACCTGCTGCCAGAAGAGCCTTTGCGCATGTTGTGCAGGGCATATTAGTTACGTAAGCGGTGGCTCCGTCGATACTTATACCATGTCTTGCCGCCTGGGCTATCGCGTTCATCTCCGCATGATTCGTTCTGACGCAGTGATCGTCGACTATAAGGCATCCCGCATCATCACAATGCGGAAGACCGGGTAGAGAACCATTGTAACCGGTGGAGAGAACGTACTTGTCCTTAACCAGTACGCATCCGCAGTGCATCCGCGGGCAGGTAGCCCGCTCGGAGGCAAGCATGGCCAGTTTCAGAAA
>JBDLJP010000017.1:0-14784 GCA_039714295.1 Candidatus Fermentibacterota bacterium | reverse complement strand
CGGCAAGGGGGTCTACAGTTGTTATTACGAGCGATCACGGTTCCGTCTTTTCGTCCCGGGAGACAAGGATAAAAGGCAGAGGGGTTTCAGGCAGTATTAGATTTCGGTTTGGCAACTCGATGTCGGCTGACCCGAAGGCGGTAATTACTGTAAGGAATCCTGCCGACTGGGGTTTACCCAACGAAATGCCCTCGAAGACCTATCTCTTTGCGAGGTCCGATTATTTCATGATGTTCCAGAATGTACCCAGGGGTGAAATGCATAAATTCAGGAATACTTTCCAGCATGGCGGGGTTTCACTGGAGGAGATGCTGGTTCCCAGTATAATCCTGAAGCCCAAGAGTATAAAATGATCGACCAGTATGCGATGGAGAAACTTGCCAGAGAAACAGCCCGCCGTATGGGCCCCGGCAGCAGACTATTTCTCTCTGGTGATCTGGGCGCAGGGAAATCTGTGTTCGCAAGAGCAGTTCTCAGGGAGTTTGGGGTGATGGGCAGTATTCCAAGCCCAAGCTTCATCGTTGATGCTGTTTACAGCACCTCAGGTATGGAGGTTCATCATATAGATCTGTACAGACTGCAGGGAATTCCTGATGAGATGGAGTTCTATGGGATCCATGCAGCCCTGCAAAGCGATGCGGCAGTAATTGTTGAATGGGCTGAGCGTCTTGATGCGACCATACTGAAAAAGGGCATTTTCGTTAGAATCGGTTTTACCGATAATCCGTTGATGAGGGAGGTGGAGATTGATGACAGGGGTCTGGCTGGGAATTGAAACTACTACCGCAACGGGTGGAGTTGCTGTAATCAGTAATGGAATGCTTCTGGCGGAGGAGTGTTTCCCGGTTAGAGCAACACACTCGGAGAAAATCCTTCCGGGTGTTGCGAGACTTCTGAAGCAGGCTGAAGTGATACCTGAAGAGATTGCAGGAATCGCCGTGTCAGCAGGACCGGGGTCTTATACCGGACTTCGCATCGGAATAGCTACAGCCCAGGGATTGTCCACCGGATGGGGCAAGGGTGCAGTGAGCGTAGAAACACTCAGAGTTCTTGCTTCATCGCTTACTGCTGATTACCCTGTTCTCTCATGTATTACTGCGAGAAGTCAAGAGGTATATGCAGCTGTTTACGAGAACAGCTCTTTCGGGGCAGGTGAGATTGTTCCTCCCGGTGTATACACTGTTTCTTCACTTGAGAAAAGGGTAGCAGGGTTTAAGAAAATCGCTGCGGTCGGCAGCGGCAGGAATATTATGTCGTTTTCCGGTGAGGTTGTATTAACTGACCCGCTCCGGGACACTCCCCGGCCCTCAATTGTTGCGCTGCTGGGTTCTTTAAAGGTTGAGCTTCATGGCTTCGATGAATGTCCTGCTCCAGTGTACCTGCGTGGTTTCAATGAAAAGGTGAGTACTATTGTACCCTGAGATCCGTCTTGCATCAATAAGCGATGTCCCCGGTATAATCAGTATTGAGAATCAGGCATTCCCCTTCCCATGGGATACGGAAACCATCACTGCCTGTATTGAATCCCCTTCCCTTCGGACATGGGTATCAAGACTCGATGGAAGAGTTGCCGGATACATTACAGCTCAGCTCGATGTATCCGGACTTCATATCGTTAACCTTGCGGCAGATGAAGAGAAAAGAAGGCTTGGTCTCGCAACCTGTCTTCTCCAGACTGCAGAATCATGGGGGTGCCGCCTGGGCGCCGCAGTTTCTTTTCTTGAAGTAAGGGAAAGCGCTCTGCCCGCCATGAGTCTATACGAAGAAAACGCTTATGTGCGTACGCGGCTTGTCACGGATTACTATCCTGACGGGGAGAACGGAGTTGAGTTCCGGAAGACGATTCATCCTGACAGTAATACAGCAGCTATAGCCGGAAGGATTCGCAGCAGATGTGCAGTTATCCCCCCCGTGGGAGTGATCCTTGGCTCAGGATTGTCATGGCTTGCAGAGGGGTTCGGGTCAGAGTTAGAGATCAGTTATGAGGAATTATTCGGAGAATCCGGTTCAGAAGTTCCAGGGCATCCGGGAACGATGTCTTTCAGCAGCTGCGGCAGGTTCCTCTTCCTTCTGGGGCGCCGGCACCATTACCAGGGCTATGCTGGAGATGAGATATCCGTATTGCCCGGTGTGCTCGGAGATCTTGGTGTGTCGGCATGGATACTTACGTCATCTTCCGGTGCGGTAGATACAGACCTCCGTCCCGGTGACGCTGTCCTGTTCAGGGATCATGTTAATTTTGCCGGATGTGTACCGGAGAGCACATGTGGAAGAGTAAGAAGATCCGTGTATTCAGACAGGCTCAGAACAGCCGCGGAATATGCTGCCAGCAGAACAGGAACTAAATTGCTAGAGGGCGTATTTGCCTCTGTTTCCGGGCCTGCATACGAAACCTCGGCAGAAATAAAGTATCTTAAGAACAACTGTTTTTCGACAGTATCCATGTCGACCGTACCCGAAGCGCTTCTTCTATCTTCCAGGGGATTTGATGTGGCAGCATTGTCGCTGGTTACTAATGCAGCATCCCCGGAAGCGGTAGTTACACACGAGGAAGTTCTTTCGTCACAGGGAAAGGTCAGAGTAAAGCAGGAAGCCTTTCTTGCTTCCTTCATCAGGGAGGCTGCGTTAATTGAATTACAGTGATGTGGAGGAATACCTCTTCGGCAAGCGCAGGATGGGTATGAAGTTCGGCCTCGACAGAGCCAGAAAACTCATGATGGATGCAGGGAACCCTCAGGAGAAATTCAGAACTGTACATATCGTCGGTACCAACGGGAAGGGCAGCACTACTGCGCTTCTTGCCGAAATCCTAAGGCACCTCGGCTTCAGAACGGGAAGGATAACCTCCCCGCATCTTTTCCATTACAGGGAAAGAACTGCGGTCGACTGCGAATGGATTCCTGAAGAGGAGGTTGTGAGATTCGTTGAGTTATTCAGAGATAGAATTGAGGAGTACAGCGCGACTTTCTTCGAGATCACAACTGTCATGTCCGCATGGCATTTCATGAACAGCGGAGTTGACCTGGTAGTAGCTGAAGCAGGATTGGGAGGAAGGCTGGATGCTACAAGGCTTCTGAGTGGCGAATGTACAATCTTTACAGGGGTGGAAATAGAACACAGAAGAATTCTAGGTTCCACTGAGGCTTTAATTACAGCCGAGAAGGTCGCCATAGCTCCCGAGGGCTCAGCGCTAATAGCTTACAGACAGAAACCGGAAGTTGAGAGAGTTATCACTAGGGCCGCAGAAGAGGGGAATCTTAACCGGATAATTCCGGAACCGGCTTCCAGCGCTCCCCTCCCGGGGGAACACCAGAAGCGCAACGCGGGGCTGGCCATTGCGGCAGCACATCAGCTGACTGGAAATGATCAGACTCTCGTTATGCGGGCTTTCGGGAAATCATGTTCATCGCTGAAGTGGGCCGGACGCATCGATCTGCGCGCCGGTACACCCTCCATTATGTTCGATGTCGCTCACAATCCGGGTTCTATTTCCTTCCTGATCGAGCACCTGAAAAGCGGCTGGCAGACCCCGGTGCCAGCTGTGATTGGTTTCCTGGAGGATAAGTACTGGCGGGAAATGACCCTCCAGCTCAAAGGAATATTCGCTCCGGTGATCACAACTACACCGTTGAATGAGAGGGCCCTGCCTGCAGAAACACTCGCGGCTGAGTTCAGAAAAAACGGTGTTGAAGCCATCTGGGAGGATAATGTAAGTGTAGCGCTGGAAAGGGGCAGATCCCAGGCTTCAGATATTCTGGTTGTAACAGGTTCATTTTTCGTTGTCGGAGATGCGATGCGGCAGGCCTGGGAGAACGGTTGGATTACCATGCCTGCTGAAGGGGAGGAAGCTGCACAGCTTTTTGATCGGGTTCCAAATGTTGACAGTTCTCAGAGCAGCAGTGTATAAGTATTATTCATACAGCAGATTTTATGATCCGTTATTATGGAGGTAGGATTCAATGGCGAAAACAGAAACAGCAGCTCCCGAAAGAACCAGTAAGAAGGAAAGCACTGAGGGTGCTGCTCCGTTCACACTTGTAAACTATATCCTGTTTGCTGCGGGATTGCTTGATATTATCGCAGGATGGTTTCTTCTCCGCGGGGGACATATCACTATTGCCCCTGTCATGCTGATAGCGGGTTACTGCGTTATTATCCCGATTGCAATCATATTCAGAAAAAAGCAGCCTGAAACCGTCTAGTGTGATGAAGTACATATTCGGAGTTTTGCTGCTGCCGGCTCTGTTCCTCGCATGCGGCGGCAGTGATCAACAGGTCTTCAGACCGGATCCCCTTCAGTTAATGGCGAAGGACACTGCCTTTATTTATGTACCTGGCGGATTATTTATTAACGAAGCCTCAGATACTGTAGAAATATCGGGATTTCGTCTGGGGAGATACGAAGTAACTAACAGACTCTTTTACTATCTGGCTGACATGGAAGATCTTGATTTGCCCCCGGACCCGGAATTTCCAGGGATGAGCAATTACATTATCGACTACCCTGACTATCCTGTTGTAAACGTGAGCGCGCGAGAAGCGGCAGCGGCGGCGGCAGCACTTGGAGGAAGGCTTCCTACAAGATCCGAATGGGCTTACGCCGCATCACTGGATTTATCAGGGGATTTCACAGGGCAGTATCCATGGGGTTCTCTCGAACCTGAGGATGCTGAATACCCTGCCAACTATCTTGCTGGAGATGAATGGGAAACCAGAAATCTGGATGGATATTCATGGACCGCCCCTGTCGATTCATTTCCTCTGACTGATGCGGGTTTTGCATGCCTGGCGGGCAATGCAGCGGAATGGACCTATTCGCCTCTGGATTCAGTGTTGCCGGTGTGCGGAGGAGCATGGCTGTCTCCAGGTGAGGATATTACGATTGATGCGGTACGGTATTTGCTGCCCGGTGACAGGGCGCGCCACATAGGTTTCCGCATTCTACTCCCGGGGACGTAGCACACTTCCTCAACTTATTTGGCAGTATATAGTTAGTAAATAGCAATATATGCATTGATATTGCAATTTAAAGGAGTTTATGTGATTAACAAATTTTACGTATTTTTTACCTTTTGTGTTGTGTATTCTGTTTTTATTATCCGCGCTGGCACACTCTCGGCTTCACCAAACACAGGCACCCAAGTAATCTCGATTCCGCCCGGAGGATATTCGTGGTCGGTGTTTGCCGATTCTGCAGTGTCCGGTGATTTTACTACTGTATCTGTACTTGCTCCAGGGCCTGCATCGGGGTTAGTTGAAATGCTCCCTGATTCTGCTGCAGGAGCGATTGAATTATGTGATGAATGGCTGAGGGAGGATCTCACGATAAGATTCTCTGACCTCCTTTTCGAAGGTGTTAATGACGATATGCCAATTCTGCCTGCCTTCACAGATATAAATGGAGATGATCTGGAGGACCTGGTATGGAGCAGTGATTCCGGTGGTCCGGTGACAAGAGCATTCCTCGCCCCCGACTGGAGGGAGTGTATGGATTTAGCCGGATCCATGGAATTGAGAAAATTCTGTGACTTAAATAATGACGGGACACCTGATTCTGTGTATATGAGTGATGAGGGTGTGCTTACCATATTCTTCGAGGAAACAGTCTTTCAGATTACCGAGGGTTTCGATATTACGGGAGTAGCTGGTACTGCCCTTGGGGATCTGGAAAATGATGGACTTGCGGATCTGCTGGTGGGAACAGATTCGGGGAATCTTCTCATTTATAGAAACCGAGGCAGTATCGAAGTTCCATGTTTCCTGCCTTTTGTATCTGAATCCAGCGTTCTTTTTCCGATGAATGCTGGAGCGTTCAGTTCACCGGCAGTATTCCTTTCCGGAGACTCAATACTGATCGCAGCAGTCGGAACGCAACAGAACGGGCTGAAGTTCTATACTGGAAATTCAGACGGGAGTGTGATGTCCCGGGAATGGGTTGCTACGGATACTCCCTGGAATAGAGATACTCTTCTGAACATATCTCCAGTTGAAATTAATCTCAGCGGGGAAACTGTACTTATCTGCGGAACCCGGAATGGGTCACTTTGCGAAGCCCGTCCAGGTTCTGATTCTCTTTATCTTCTTCAACTCTCACCTGTTCCGGGAACATATCCAAACCTTGCTATTGCTTCGGTTAATGGTGATGAATTCCCAGATCTGGTAGCAGGGACCATGGAGGGAGATGTTTTCTATCTTCCAGGTTATCAGGGCTGGTTTGATGGAAACTGGGAGAAGATCGATAGTATTCCTCGGATCCCTTCAGGGGCTCCGGCTGCCTGGAAGAACGGTCTGCTTTTTGGATCAAGTAACGGCGAAGTAAGATTTTTCGCAAGGGACGGCAGCGGTACCTGGGTTGATTCAACAGCGAATTCGGAATTCTGCAATATCGATGTTGGGGAATACTCTACACCTGATTTTGCAGATATTAACGGTGATGGTCTTGAAGAGCTTATTGTAGGAAACTCGAGAGGGTCATTGATCTGCTTTGAACTTGACGAATATGCTGTTAATGACGGACCATTGTATGTAGAGCGGTCTTCCTGGAAATTTGAACCGAACAGCTCAGTTTCGAATATTCAATCCTACTATTCAAGGTATTTTATTCCCTATTCTGTTTTTCGGGTTTCATCGGGTGTCAGCGAAGTCAACGCATTTTCCCGGGAAATCATGGAAGCTGAACCCCACTTTCGGGACGAGATAGCTTACTGTATTGCGCATACACCTACTGAAGTTCTTCGAGCCATGTACAGGAACGGTGATAGTGATCTGTTTTCAGTTAACGTCTCAGAAATGTACGAATTATCCGAGAAACTTGATTATGTCCGTCTGCTGGATTACTCTAATGAAACGGTATGCCAGCTGAAGACTGAGTGCGGCTGGGTCGAGATTTCGCGGGATGACTACTATCGGTTCGTAGTACATCCCAGAATACTGTTTGAAATTCCCGCAAGGATAAATACTGAATACTGGAGCACCGGGCGGGATACTGCATCCGTTCCTCTTGATGTATGGCTCAATCACGAACCTGAGAGTCTGTACAGCGAGTCTGGGGATCAACTGTTCTGGCGGGAATTCATCCTTTCAGACAGCACCAGGGGAAGAACCCTTGAAGAACGGATGATTGAAGCAACCACTTACGAGGATGCAGTAGTCAGGCTGTGCAACTACCAATCGCACTCTCAACCAGGTGGATTGATGTCATTCGGATACATGACCAACGACCTGCAGCCAATGGAGATATACAGGAAGGCATACGGTTCCTGTGGAGAACAGTCCATTTTGCAGACAGCATTATGCCGGGCATTTTTCATACCCGCGTATGTTGTTGGATGCCGGGGTGAGGATCATCAATGGAATCAGTATCTGGATCCTGCAAGCGGAAGATGGAATCACTGGGATATCAACTATGGAGTTTCTGGTATCGGTAATGTCTGGGTTTCAGGGGAGGGTGTAAACCATACCGGGAAAACTATATCCACCATAACTGCCTTCGGACCCGATAATGAGGTATGGCCTGTAACAGGCAGCGTTCTGGTTCCGCCGGGCTCAGGATATATGCCTGGAGATTCCGGTTATACATGTACTGCCAGCGTTGATATTCTGGTTACCGATCCGGCAGGGGTACCGGTTGAAGGTGCAATGGTTCTGGCAAGATCGCACTGGGAAAATGCTAACTCGGTTTCTGAATTCAGCTATACCGATGAATCCGGTTCCTGTAATTTTCAGTTGGGCTGGGAACCGAATGGAGGATATACGATCGATGTGATATCACCCTTCGGATCTGCAGGAAGCACGAATATTACTTTCACTGAAGGGAAGTCCTATTCTTTAAGATATACCGTTCCCTGCAGTGTTCCGCAGAGTCAGAAGATTTACCTTCCGGAGAGCGATCCCTCAATGAACATGTCTGTTACAGGGGATATTTTCCCGGTACCCTTTTATTCTCGTTCCCTTTACACAATCGATGACGAGAATAGTAGTGAATCGTACTGGAATCCCGGCTGGACTCGCTGGCCGACATCTGCACCCATCCGTTATCCGGTGTACATGAATGCGGAGAACTTCAGAGATTACAGAAACGGTCTCAACTGCAAAGCAGTGCCATATCCATTCACCCCTGAACCGCGTGATACCTGTTATGTAGTCCTTGATAACAGGACCAGCATGTTTACATGGTCCGAGTTTCATTTACCTCCATCAGCATTTTCAGTAACTGATGAAGGGTCCTACGACGTTTTCGCATGGCTGGCTGAACCTGCTCCGGGCCAAAACCCGGCAGCTGTTTCATATTGTCAAGGCAGCAGTTATTCCGGCAGCGATAATAATCTGAGCTGGATCAAGTATTACCAGGATATCGAGCTTCAGCAGGACAACCCTGACGACCCCCTGTCTGCCGAGCGCATTATTGGTCCTTTCAGAATTCCCGCCGGGGAGCGAAGCCTGACCATAGGAACCTCCAGTGATCAGTCCGGTCTTGATCTGGATCTTTTCCTTTTCGCGGATCGCAATGCAAACAGGATGGTTGACGGGATGTCAGAACTTGTATTGAGCTCAACATCACCAACTTCGAATGAGAGTATTTTCATTGCAGAACCCGATTCTTCCGCTGTCTACTGGATTTACCTGCATGGATGGCAGGTTGATGAAGAGGGAGGAATGATCAATCTGGGGTTATCCTTTGAACCTGAGTTGATAAATGTGCATTCTCTCGATCCCACCGGATATCAGAGGATTCAGCCTCAGGACTTCAGTTTCATGACTTCAATTGATACTTTTGAAACCGGAGGTATTTATCTGCAGACCGGAGACGATGTGATTGTGCCGGATAAGTCAGAAGATCAGTGGATTTTTGAAGCTCCTGCAAGATCATCCATTTTCGATACAGGATCAGTGGGGGTATTCCAAAACGATGGAGAACTGATAGAGAACCTTTCGTGGAATATACACCTGGACAGTATTCCTCCTGAACTTACTTATCTTTCTGCTGTCGTAGATCCAGATGGTATGGAGGTACTGGTTGAAGCTGCTTGTACTGATGAAAGCTCAGGAGTAAGTGAAGCGGTATCATCTATAGACAATCTTGAACAAACCAGGCTTGTATTGCGGGAGGATTCGATCTGGAGCTGCAGAATCGATATTGCTCCTTTCACGGGTCAAAGTGTTTTACTGGGAATCTGCTTCACAGATTCAGCAGGTAATGAAACTGAAGGGAATGTCGATATTCATGTTCCATTAAGACCGGCAGTGCTTTTCAGCTTTGTTTATCCGTCCAGAACAGTCTATGACCATAGACCTGTTCTGCAGCTCTATGCCGATTTTCGTGATGATCTGACAGATTGGAGCGCGACCGCTGAACTATCTGATTCCTCGGGAGTATTCCGGGAGGAACTGTATCCATTCGTGATCGATGGCAATACCATTCAGTTCAGGCCCAAGGAACTCCTTGATGATGGAAATTACACTGTTACTGTCCGGATAACCGATCAGGATATGTTGCTTATTGCGGAGCATTCATGGGGTTTTTGCATTGATACAATGACCTCTGTATTCTGATTGCAGCTCACTGTACGACCTGATGAAGAGGGTTGGTGGGCGAAGAGGGACTTGAACCCCCGGCATCCTGCTTGTAAGGCAGGCACTCTAGCCAGCTGAGTTATTCGCCCACAAAAATGATGGTTGCAGGTTCTGCAACCGGGGGGCATATATGGTTTGACGGGAGCTTTCTGTCAAGCACCCGGGAAAACTTGATCTGCTACGATTGGAGAATTACGGTATTGAGCAAATCAGATAAGATACATGTCGTATGCCCGATCAGCATTATTCCAGCTGATAGACGAGCAGTCATTTTCGATGAGCTGCTTGATATGGAAAGATCGTGTGAAACCAAGGTTGTCATTAACCGGCAGGAAAACGATGATCTTGTTCTAGTTGGAGTAGGAGCGATAGATTGGCCGGGGCTTGCAACTGTAGTATTGAGTGAGCTTCATCACTCCGGATGGAATCTGGATCTTCTTGAAGGTTTTGCCCTGAAATCTGAAGGTATCCGAAGAGGATTCGTGATAACAGGAATCAGGGATAAGGATTCAGATCGGCGGGATGAATTCATTTCTGACGCTGGGAAAATGGCCGATCTTCTTGCCAACCTTGCAAGAGGACGGGCAGGGACTGTCTCTCTACTTTCAAGGGCGGCTGAAAGGCTTGAGAGATTTGAAGAAGTACGAGGTGCCCTGGAGGAGTTGTACGATGAGAAGGACGTGCCGGCTGGTATTCTAGGGGAAAAAGGAGAACTTGTTCTTTTCATTTCATCAAGATCCGATGAGTACCTGGCCGAAAGAAGAGCATGTGATCTTGCCTGGATAATCAAGACGAATTTTCAGCTTGTTAACAGAGTGAGGACAAGCGCGGGAAAATCCCAGTTCGCCCTTAAGAATCTTCAAACGACCAGGGAACACCTTACAGGTATTAACATCGCGGGATTCGAGAGGGATATTTCATTTCAGAACTGTGTAACCGCACTTACGCACGCATGGTTCGGAGCTTCCATAAGGCACCAGAGAAGATATACCACGCGGGACGGTGTTATTTCGATAAGAATAGAGATGACAGGTCCCACAGGTTTGAGCGCAACGAGATCGGAACAGACAGTCATCAGAAGGAGCCTTAAGAAACTGCTGGTAGCTCATGAACTTGAAAAACTGAAGAGGATTCATCAGTACGGCGGCAGTGAACACTACGCACGAGCTCTGATCCCACTGTTGAAAAAAGAGTGCGAGACAACTGGCCTGAATCAGGCATATCTTGCCATAGTATCGTCAACAACCTTCCAGGCTCAGTTGAAGCTTGTTCTTGTTTCGAGCCAGGAGAACAGTACTGCTCATGATGAGAAAATCATTGATCTTGTAGGTTCGATTAACTCCAAGAACGGTCTGACCGTGGTATCATTCAGATCCCCCTCCAACTACAGGAATATCTGGGTTGATATTCTGAATGTAACCGTCGAGCGGGAGGATTTCGCGGAGATGGAAGATGCCTACAGGGCTATTAAACTAGCTATTGAAGATAATTTCGGACAGTTCAGAGATTTTGACCGAGGGATGAGACTTAACGACGTAAGACAGCTGAAAGAGATAAGGTCCGAACTGAACGAGATCCCAGATAATGTTGTTACAGACTTCTATTACCATATCGAGGATTTTCTCAGAGCCAGTATTTCGGTGAACGAATTGTCACAGCATATCAGACTTGTATACGATTCAATATCAGCATACCTCTTGAACCGGGAAACATCGGAGAACCCTCGTTCACAGGATGTACTTGAAGGTGAGAGAAATGTAGCAACCATGATATGCTTCGTGTGCGAAAACGAAGCCATAGCTTTCCAGCATCTTCTTGAAGCAGTGAAGAACTACACAGTGAATGTAAGCATTATCGAATGGGCGGGTGTGTCCGCTATTCTGTTCAGAATACAGAAAAACGGTAAAGGCCTTGCTCCTGAAGAACTGATTGATGTGATAGGAAAACTTCAAGCTCAGTGTGAAGAGCAGCATTAAATATCTTGACAGCAGGCCCAGGTACATCTATTTTTGCTCGTCCTTGGCGGTGTAGCTCAGTTGGCAGAGCAGCGGAATCATAATCCGCGGGTCGGGGGTTCAAGTCCCTCCGCCGCTACCAGAATTTTGCCGTAGGCGATGCAGCCTGCGGCAATTTTCTTCAGGTATTCGACTATTCCAGTCTTCTTCTTTTTGTCAGTAGTACAAGATCTCTCAGCTCCTCAATATTACGGCATTTCAACCATTTCGAATCGAAATCCGGGGAGCTGGTGATTTCCGCAATTGCCATCAGTGCGCGAAGATGAAAGGTTCTTTCGTCCATTGATCCGGCAAGGACAAAAATCATTCTGACAGGGGAATTTTCTCCTCCGAAATCTACACCCTCTCTGCATCGCGCCAGAAGAACGGAGAATCTACCGGGACCGGGAACGATGATATGCGGTATTGCAAGACCTTCCCGCAGGGCGGTTGAAGAATCATTTTCCCTCTCAATCAGAAGTCTGTCTATTTCGTCACTCTGCAGACAGAGGGAATCCTTAAGACTGTCTGCGGCAAGTCTGAAGAATTCTTCCATACCGAGCGGTTTTTCGATATCAAGTATTACTGCTTTAAAAACCAGATCATCGAATCTGTCTTCTGTTATACGATCCCGATCCCTGAGGACCTGTGCCAGTTCTCTGACCAGACCGTTCGCAGCCAGTTCTCTTGGAAAAACCCTGGCAGTAAGATGCAGCAGTGCATATTCCCTCTGAGCTCTATTCCTTGTGTATATGAAGTACCAGATGGTGCCCCCGACCATGACAAGCAGGCTGGCTGTAAGCGCGGGTTGACCGAGCTTTGCCAGAAGAACGAGCATGCCAGCAATTCCCAGAAGTTGAATCCAGGGGTATCCGGGGCTTCTGAATATGGGCTTGTAAGTATGTATGCCACTTTCCCGCATTACTATCAAAGAGATATTAACAAACAGGAAAAGTATGAGCATCATTGTTGATGCCAGTTTAACCAGGTGTGCGAATTCAAG
Organism: Candidatus Fermentibacterota bacterium; assembly: GCA_039714295.1. GTDB lineage: Bacteria > Fermentibacterota > Fermentibacteria > Fermentibacterales > JCC-6 > Aegiribacteria. The sequence continues at coordinate 2,214 of JBDLJP010000017.1, read as the reverse complement.
CAGGAGCAGCAGAATAATTACTACACCTGTTAGAACAATCGAAACCCATGGAACACCTTTCTTCCTTGAAATACCGGAAAGACCGGCAGGAAGAAGGTGGTCTCTGCTCATTGCAAAGGGGAACCTGGCAGAAGCCAGGATTCCCGCATTGGCTGTTGAGAGAAATGCAAGCACTGCTGCAATGCTCATTACCGTCAGCCCAGTTTTGCCTGCGATAACACCGGCTGCTTCGGAGATGGGCATACCGGTTGAAGAGAGAACGGAGGAATCGAGAACGCCTACACAGATCAGTACGGAGATGAAGTAGAAGAATGTTACCACCGAAAGAGCGAGAAACATGCTTGCTGGAAGATCACGTCCCGGTCGCTTTACCTCCTCTGATACGCTTGTTACTTTGGTCAGACCCCCGAAGGACACAAATACCAGGGCCGCTCCTGCAAGAATACCGCTGAAACCAGCAGGGGCAAAGGGTCTGAAGCGATGGGGGGAAATGTAAGTTAAACCGAATCCTGCAAAAAGAGCAAGGGATATGATAAGACCCGCAACAAGCACTATCTGAGTTCTTCCGGCATGTCCGGCACCTTTTAGATTGATAGAAGTAAAAATAGCACAGGAAATCATCGCGAAAAGTCTGCCATTAATTTCAGGAGACAGGAACTCGATGAATATTCCAAGTCCAACAAAAGCAAAGGCAGTCTTGACGGATAGAGAGAACCAGGCCGCCAGCCCGGAGAGTGTTCCTGCAAGGGGTCCTAGAGACCTGTCAATGAAGTAGTAGGTTCCTCCTGCTCTTGGCATTGCAGTTGCAAGTTCTGCTTTGCTGAGCATTGTTGGAACAGTGAGAATTGCAGCAATGAGGTAGGAGAGTATTACACCGGGTCCAGCCACAGTGTAAGCCAGGGCGGGCAGTACAAAAAGCCCCGAGCTTATCATTGCGCCTGTTGCAATCGAGAAAAGAGAAGGAATGCCAAGATCCCTGGAAAGCTTACCTCGCCTGTCATCCTGACGCAGCATACTTTACCCCCTGAAAGCATTATTACCTTTTGAGTGCTTCAAGTCCACCTCCTTACCGGGGTTCCTGTATATTACTGCAAAGGGAGGACTCGGTGAACCTGCAACGATCAGTAGAGAACGCATTCATTGAAACGGTCAAACTCAGGGACCTGCTCCCGGAAGGTTCAGAAATACTTGCAGCCGTTTCAGGCGGAAGCGATTCCGTTGCGCTGCTTCGGTTGCTTCTCCGGTTTGTCAATCATATGAATTGGAAACTTGCCGTTCTTCACATTGATCATCGCTCCAGACCTGACAGCGGTGCAGACTCATTATTCGTCAAGAAGCTTTCAGAAGGATTGCATCTTACTTGTAGTGTTGAATATATCTCACCGGGCGGATCCGGATCTGTTGAAGGATACTACAGTGCCGAAAGGCACAGGATTTACAGTGAATCATCTTCGGAGAACAGTATTGTCGCTACAGGGCATACGGCATCTGACAGAGCAGAAACTCTCATAATGAGATTGCTAGAAGGATCCGGACTCAGAGGTCTTGGAGGGATGGATTACTTCGGATGCGGACCGGTTCGGAGACCTTTGCTTGATTTTACGCGGAATGAGCTCCGTGAATACCTTGAAGCGGTCGGACAAAACTGGGTAGAGGATCCGACGAATCAGGAGGATTTCTTTCTCAGAAACAGGATCCGTCACAATGTTATTCCTTTGCTTGAATCCATATCAGCGGGAAGTACGTATGCTGTAGCAAGATCTTCGGCAAATTTATCCCAGTGGAGGGATGTTACAGCCGGTATTATCGATGATTCTCTTGACAAACTTATTGATGGAGATACATTTAGAAGAGATAAATATATAAATCTGCCAAAAGCTGTAAGGTTGGGAATTCTATGGACTGTGTGTGGTCGTCCCAGGGGCGGAAAACTTGAAATAGATAAAACCGACAGGTGGATTCTTGGAAAAAAGGACGGATTTCACATTCTTCCCGGTGGTACGAGGATTACTTCTGAAGGGAGTATGATCCATATACGAAAATCCTTGAAAACGTCTGGAAAGGTAGATAAATGATGAGCAAAGACTGGGATGTACTGATCTCTTCAACTCACATTCAGGAACATATCGTAAAGCTAGGAGCGGAGCTTACAGAGATTTACTCAGGAAAAAAGATTGTTGTCATACCGCTTCTCAAGGGTGGTTTCATGTTCGC
>JBDLJP010000016.1:0-14842 GCA_039714295.1 Candidatus Fermentibacterota bacterium | reverse complement strand
AGTTCAACACTTGATGGATGACAACGGTCTTCACTCTGGAAAGTGAAGTCAGCAGAAATGTAAGGTTGAACCGTAATATCAAGCATCATCGAATCCTTACATTCATTGTTGGAGGCTGTTATATAAAGCCACACGTGATAAATAGCGTCATTGGAACTATTATTGCTGAAAATATGTCTTGGATCAGATGGAGGGATATATAGATAAAATAAATAAACACATCAACGAAGAAACTGGTCAAGAAGATGATCCCCTTACCCAGGAAATGATAGATGAAGCAAGGCTGTCCGGTCTTCCCGCCCTTGAGCGCACCAGCCTCAGCCACGCTCTCAATATACGTATGGTTGCCTACAAGGCTGCACGGATGCTGGGCAGAGAACTTTGTGAAATGAATCTGGTTGTACTTCACCTCGGCAGCGGCATATCCGTCACTGCAATCAGAGAAGGCAGAATGATAGATACAAGCCAGGCTAACGATGGAGGTCCTTTCAGCCCCCAGAGGGTAGGAGCGCTCCCGACAACAGGGCTTGCGAAACTATGCCTGTCGGGTGACTACACATGGAACGAAATGAAAGTCATGCTGCTGAAGCGCGGTGGACTTATGGCATATACAGGCACTGATCATGTGGGAGAGGCTCTGAAACGGGCAGAGGAAGGCGATGAAAAGTGTGATTTGGCGCTTCGCGCGATGATCTATCAGATAACAAAGGAAGCCGGAGCAATGGGAGCGGCGCTTGCAGGAGCCGTAGATGCGGTTGTCATTACCGGCGGGATAGCGCACAACAGATTAACGATGAATAAACTTGAGCAGAACCTTAAGTACCTTGGAAAAATCATTATCTTTCCCGGAGAAGAAGAGCTTGAGGCTCTTATGAGAGGGGTTCTAAGGGTTCTTGACTCCGTGGAAGAAGTGAAGGTTTATAGATAGAAAGAAAGGCGACATATGAGGAAGAAACTGAACACGATAGAGGAGGGAACCATTCTTCTGTCAGGTAATGAAGCTGTGGCGAGAGGGGCATGGGAATACGGCGTTCACTTTGCTTCGGCATATCCCGGAACGCCTTCAACCGAAATACTCGAAACTATCGCGGAAGAGTACGATGAAATCGATGCCCAGTGGGCCCCGAATGAAAAAGTAGGGCTTGAAGTAGTTGCTGGCGCATCATTTGCAGGAGCACGAGTGCTGTCGGCAATGAAGCATGTAGGGCTTAATGTTGCCGCAGATCCGCTTTTTACACTCAGCTATATAGGAGCAACGGGCGGTATCGTGATAGTATCAGCCGATGACCCGGGCATGCATTCCAGTCAGAATGAACAGGATAACAGGCTAATGGGGAAGGCAGCCAAAGTAGTTGTCCTTGAACCATCAGACAGCCAGGAAGCAAAGGATATGGTGGGAGAGGCTTTGAAGATCTCCGAAGATTTTGACACTCCCGTTCTTCTGCGGCTGACAACAAGAATCTGTCACTCAAAAAGCATGGTCAGGGTAGGACCAAGAACAGAAGTTCCCGTAAAGGGTTACGTGGGGGATATTAAGAAAAGAGTGCCCATCCCCTCTCACGCAAGGGCGATGCATAGCAGAGTTGAAAAAAGGCTGGAAGATCTGTCCGCCTGGGGTTCAGAGTGCTCTCTTAACCGGATCGAACCGGGAGATACATCCCTGGGTATAATTACAAGCGGTATTTCCTACCAGTATGTCAAAGAAGTAAGCCCTGAGGCCAGTGTTCTAAAGATAGGCATGCCTAATCCGTTGCCCTGGAACCTTATAGAAAAATTTATCTCCATGGTGGATCGAGTCGTCTTCGTTGAAGAGAATGATCCATACCTCGAAGAAAATATCAAGGCCAGATTCCTTATAAATGCCGACGGGCAGAACATCATTCCGATAGAGGGAGAGCTGAACCCGGAAATCGTAAGGAAATCGGTTCATCCAGGCACTACTAAAGAAATAACGTTCAGCGAGATACAGCTTCCGGCGAGGCCTCCGGCTCTGTGTGCTGGATGCCCTCACAGAGGGGCTTTCTATTGCCTCAGTAAACTTGGAGGCAGTTCAACAGGGGATATCGGATGTTATACACTGGGTCTTATGCCCCCCCATAACGCACTTGAAACAACGGTATGCATGGGAGCCTCCATCGGAGTCCTCGCAGGTATCGAAAAAGCTGTGGGAAGGGAAGGAATGGGCAAACTTGTTGCTGCAATTGGTGAATCAACCTTTGTCCATTCGGGAATTACAGGGCTTATAGATATGGTGTACAACGGTAATACCGGAACGGTAATGATCATGGATAACAGCCTTACGGCTATGACCGGTGGGCAGGAAAACCCTACCACGGGCAAGAATCTCCGCGGTGAACCCGCCCCCGTTCTTGATCTTGAAAAACTGGTTGCAGCCTGCGGAGTCGAACATATCCGTGTTGTTGATCCGCACGATCTGCCGGAAATGGAAAAGGTCTTTAAAGAGGAGATGGCACGCGAAGAAATTTCAGTGATCATTACTCGAAGACCCTGCATAATGGCTTACAGACCGATTCGAAAAAGCGCAGCGGTTCTGGACCCGGACAAGTGTATCAGCTGCAAGCTCTGTATGAAGCTGGGCTGTCCGGCCATAAGCTGGGACGGTGAGAAACCGGTGATCAGCGAACACCACTGCTGGCCCGACTGTAACATGTGCGTTCAGGTATGCCCGGTAGATGCCATCTCCAAGGACATGGGAGGACTGACATGAAACCCGTAACCAATGTTATCATCTGCGGAACAGGCGGTCAGGGCATACTCCTTGCCAGCGAAGTTCTCTGCGCGGCTGCCCTTCATGCCGGATATGATGTAAAAAAGAGCGAAGTTCATGGAATGGCCCAGCGTGGCGGAAGCGTATCAAGCCATGTCCGGTTCGGGGAGAAGATTTACAGTCCCCTTGTGGAAAAAGGATGCGCAGATCTTATTCTGTCAATGGAAAAGATGGAAAGTCTCAGATGGTCACCCTATCTGGCCCCCCGCGGGAGACTTTTCGCATGCGATCTGGAGATAATGCCCATGACGGTCAACACCGGGCATGCTGAATACCCCGACGTTGACTCAATAATCGAAAAAGAGGGTCTTCCGGTAACACTGGTTCCCGCAATTGATATAGCAGGGGAACTCGGTAACCTGAGGGTTGTGAATGTTGTTCTTATAGGAGCGGTGTCATCCCATCTGCCAATTGACGAAGCTTACTGGAAGAAAGCAATAGAGGAACGTGTTCCGCCCAAAGCTCTTGACGTGAACCTGAAGGCATTTCAAAAGGGGAGGGAACTCTTCGGAAAATAATCAGAGTCCCGTTGTGAATTGAATGCGAAGTTAAAGGCCAATATCAGAAGCTATACCCTTCATAGCTTCAAGAGAAAGTCGGATAAACTCGTCCAGTTCGTATCCTGCCTTTGAACAATCTCTGATGGTTTCCCTTGGAACCGATCTGGCGAAGGCGCTCATGTTCATTCTTTTCCGAACTGATTTCAGTTTTACCGGCTGGAGTTTCTTATCAGGATACACAAGAGCAACGGCGACTATCAGACCGGTTATGGATTCTCCAGCCGCAAGGAGATAATCGAAATCCGAAGATCTCTCTACACCGTTGTTTTCGGAATTGTGTGATTTTATGGCATGTATCGCTTCATCCGTGAGCATCCCTTCGAGCATGGAGGCAGTTACAAGCGCGTGTCTTGCAGGATCATCGACGGTCTTTTCGTAATCAAGATCATGCAGCAGACCGGTGATTCCCCAGAGATCGATGTCTTCTCCTCTATCTTGGGCCAGTGTGCGCATAACCGCCTCGGCTGCCAGACAGTGACGGATCAGGTTTCTGTTGCCGAGGTTTTCTTCAAGCATTTCCAGAGCTTTCTCTCTGTTAATCAATGTAGTCACTGTTCCATTTACCTCCTGAGGTAAGAAGAGCGCTGTTGACGCCCAGTTCTATGACGCGAAAAGCTTTTCCCAGGCAGGAAGCTGCATCAGAGGGAATAAGAGATCTTTCGGAGGAACTCTCAATAGCCATATCCGCAGCAAGACCGTGCACGAATACTCCAAGCACTCCCGCATCGAATGGTTTCATTCCCTGAGCCATGAGGGATGCCAGGATCCCCGTAAGAATATCACCGCTGCCGCCGCTTGCAAGCCCGGAGTTACCCGCAGGTATGGTGCAGGAGCGTCCGTCCTGGCTGAACACCATCGTAGGCCTGCCTTTCAGGACAACGGTGATGCCGGCTGATTCTGCCAGCATTTTCGCTGCAACGGATCTGCCCGCAATATCCGCAGGGTCACATTTCGCGAGTTTTGCCATTTCTCCGGGGTGAGGTGTAATCAGCAGAGGTCCCCCGTAATCCTTGAGGATTGTGACAGGGTCATCAAGCACATTCAGAGCATCAGCATCCAGTACCAGGGGAACAGTCCAGTTTTTCAGGATACCTGCAATGATATCTTTAGTCGCCGCAGTGTTTCCCATTCCCGGTCCTGCTGCCGCCGCATTGAAGTCAGAGGAAACCGGAAGGCTGTCGGGGTCATCAGGGAGAAAATAGGACGAAAGGACCTCCGGGATGCGTCCCGCTACAAGCTGATGGATGGAAAGAGGAACCGAAAGAGTTACAAGACCCACTCCAGCGCGCAGTGCCCCCAGCGCCATAAGCTGCGGCGCACCTGGCATGGTTTCGGACCCGCCGAGAAGCAGGAGTCTGCCGAATGTTCCCTTATGACCGTCCGGCGGTCTGGGCGGAAGAAGAGCGGAAACATCACTGAGTCCGGGGATCATGCGGTCATCAGGTTTATCAATATCTATTCCTATGTCAGCCACCAGAACGGTTCCTGCGAAGCCGCAGCCGGGGGGGATAAGAATTCCCGCCTTGGGAGCGGCGAAGGTGACTGTAACATCGGAATGCAGAGCCAGGGGGTCTGCCTCGCCGGTTTTACAATTAATCCCGGAGGGGGTGTCAACCGAAAGAATTTTGCAGTTGTACTCGCTGATCCTGGTCAGACAAAGTGCGAATTCATCCTTGATGGTTCCTCTGAACCCGGTGCCAATAAGAGCGTCAACGACCAGGGAAGGAAAATCTGGAAGTTCGTGCAGCATTTCGGTTGACAGGACAATCCCTTCAGACTGTGTGTAGCGCTCGAGGTTGGTCAGGCAGCCCGGGGAGAGTTTCTTTCCGTTCATACCAGCCAGAACAATCCAGATCTTGTAGCCTTTTTGCCTGAGGATTCTTGCAAGAACGAGACCGTCCCCTCCGTTATTCCCGGGACCCGCAAATACAATTACAGGACCGCTTCCGGGAGCAGCCATTCTCATAGCGGCGGCGGCGGCTGAAGTTCCGGCCCTTTCCATCAGAATATCTGCGGGCGTACCGTTTTGAATGGCTCTTCTGTCGTATTCAGTCATTTCCCCGGGAGTTACCCAGTACTTCATTGCTGCTCCTCTACTGCCAGAAGAAACACAACTGCTACTGCTGTGGCATAAGTATGCGAAACGCTTACCAGAACTTTTCTGCTTCCGAGTAATTCAACAGACCTGCCGCTGATGACTGGAGTTGGGGAAAGCTGCTGAGCGGGCGGAAGAACAAAATCATGCCAGCGAACCCCGCTTGAAACACCAGTACCGAGAGCTTTGAAGAATGCTTCTTTTGCCGCGAATCGTGTTGCCAGGAAACCGGTATCTCCCTGCAGCACAAGTTCCTTCTCGTCGAATATCCTGTGCAGGAAACGCTGCCCGCTTCTGTCGAGTGCTTTCTCCAGGCGGCTGATGCTGACAATATCAATTCCCTGTGACAAATCTGATTGCATAAATGAATCTCCGGAATATCGATTACTATTTCAATATAAATACTGGAGAGCTGTGTTAAGTGCCAAGTGGCGAAAGTTCAGTCCCGGACCATCTGGCGAATGCGTTGCAGGATAATGGAGAGGAGGCCTCAGGATTCTGTTCAAGAACTGCGGCTGCTGCCCGCCCGACCATCAGTGCATTATCTGTAGCGTGTTCCGGGTCCGGAAGAAACAGCTCCAGCTTTCTGGTCCTGCACTCTTCTTTAAGAACCTTCCGCAGAAGGCTGTTCGCGGTAACGCCACCTGCGGCTAGGACACTTCTGGCTCCGAGTTTTTCGGTTTGATACATCAGTTTGGATAACAGGATATCTACGACGGTTTTCCTGAATGATGCGGCAAGATCATTACGGTCTGTTCCTTTATCCCACAACAATTTTGCGGCTGTTTTCAGTCCGCTGAAACTGAATTCCGGCAGAGAGGGATCAGCCATGGGAGAGGGAAGGGGACAGTTCCCGGAGATGCCGCTGTCTGCGGCGATATCAAGAGCGGCTCCTCCCGGATACCCGAGACCGGTGACTTTTGCAGTTTTATCGAAAGCCTCGCCGGCAGCATCATCTCTTGTTGAACCCAGAAGAAGTATCTCCCGCCATGAGTTCATCTGAAAGAGGCTGGTGTGTCCACCGGATACAAGAAGAGCGGCGGCAGGGAAGAGAACATTGCGCTTCTGTCCGTAGTGAATAAAAAGGTGTGCTGCAAGATGATTTATAGCCAGAAAGGGTTTTCCAGCCGCGAATGCAGCCGCCTTGCTCCAGGCCAGCCCCACAAGTAGAGACCCTGTAAGCCCTGGGCCTGCTGTTGCAGCGAAAATGTCGATCTCCCGAAGACTGCTGATTCCGCCCGCAGAAAGAACTTCATTCACAAGACCGGGAAGTGTCGTCATATGACCGCGTGAGGCAAGTTCAGGAACTATTCCTCCATGCTGAGAATGTACTGTCTGGCTGTGAACCCGTTCCGCGATCGCACTGCATCCATCGAGCAGAGCGACCGCGGTATCATCGCAGGATGTTTCTACGGCCAGTATTCTCAAAGGTGTTATTCCTCTTCTTCGCGAAGAATCCTGACAAGAATTTCTGTTCTGATGTCACCGTAGATTTTAACTGAAACAGGAAACTCTCCAATGGTTTTAAGATGTTCGCTGAGAAGAACCTGCTCTATATCGATATTGTACCCGGCATCGTTTATGATGTTTGAAATGTGTCTTTCATTAACGCTTCCGTAAAGGTGACCGTTCTCGTCGGCTGCCGCTTTGATCTCAACGGTAAAATCCCTGAGCTTGTCGGCAAGCTGCTGGGACTCATTGGATATTCTGGCCTGTTCTTCGATGGCCTTTGACCTGTAGAGTTCGGCGGACTTAATCGCGGATGAGGTAGCCTTTACAGCTAAATTCCGGGGGAAAAGGTAATTCCTTGCGTAACCGTTGGCTACATCAACTACATCACCTCCAAGACCGAGGTCTTCCACACTTTTTATAAGAAGTACTTTCATAATTGATTTTTCCTTTCATTTATCTTCATTAGACGCGTTCTGAAGTCGAACCATGTATCAAGTATTCCGGTAATCAGCAGCACTCCCAGCGTAAACGGCCAGAAGAGAATCGCCGGAAGAATAACCAGGAAAAGCACATGAGGATACATGGATAGCAATAGTCTGGATACTGCAAGCCCGACAGCGGAGTAGGGCAGAATCATGAAAATCGTGATATTCACAGCTGCCTGCTGAAGAAAGCCGGGAAGAGTGCTGCCTGAAAGATTGACTGCCAGAGCGGCTATCAGTATCCAGGCTGGGATCAGCCCCATCTTCAGAGGAATATCATCTTGAAGGTCAAGGTGAATTCCTCTTCGTCTGTTTATCAGCCTTACAGCCGCCCCTGAGGCGATAACCCCAGTTGCAGCCCATAGAGCCAGAACAGAAGGAAGAATGTAAATGAGAACATTCATCACCAGAACGATCTTCGATGAACTGATTCCTGCTGAAGTGTAAAACTGAACAAGGGCGTCAACATTACCAGCCGACAAAAGAGACTGCTCGGGAAGCAGAATCGTTCCGAAAACAGAGGTCAGTGCCGTAGCCGCTGCTGCGGCTGCAGCTGAAAACCTGAAGCTTCTGCCGGACCTTATGAAAGCGGTCATGAAGCCAGCTCCGGTTGCAGCTATAAGAGCTCCGGTAAAGTCGGCTATAAGGTAAATGATGAAAAGCGTACAGAGAGCCATAGGCAGAGCGAATTTTGTATTCGGTGCAAGCAGCATAACCGTCATAACAGTCATTCCAACGAACGGAACTCCCATGAGAACTAGAATTATCCCAATGGCAAAAATACCGAAGAATCCGCTGCTCGATTTTACCTGCGTCTCTCGCATCGCGTTAATCCGTTGTCTGTTTATCTGTAGTGTTCTCTAATGTAGGGAACGAGAGCAAGGAACCTCGCCACCTTGATGGCGTTGGCAACGCTCCGCTGGTGCTTTGCGCAGTTTCCTGTAACCCGCCTTGCAACGATCTTCCCTCTGTCTGATACGTATCTCTGAAGCATTCTTTCGTTCTTGTAAGATATTTCCATCTTGGGGTTTATGCAGAAACGGCACTTCTTTTTACGCCCGAACTTGTTATTCTTTTTCTTCATTCTTATTTTCGCGACCAAATCGATTCCTCCTGATGGTCCTATTGATCAGACCCCAACGTAGTTACGTCGGTAGCCTTAACGATCATTCTATGGTGTAATCCTTTCGATCTGTCTTCGTAGGATCTGCTTACTACATTGCCTTCGAGCAGCACAAATGTTCCGTTCGAGATACTGCGGTCTATTTTCTCCGCCAGGTTTCCCCACGCCTCGGCACTGATGGTGTAGGTTTTCTTCCCTTCTTCAGAGCTTCCGACTGAATACGAGGATGAGTTTTCCAGTTTGAACCGGATAACGAAGATACCGTAACTGGAAGACCTCAGCTCGCCTTTTTCTATAATGTGTCCGGTAAGGACAACATAATTAAGCTCGGGAGTTTCCCTCGAAACATTCATGCTGATCAGAACGGGATATCGTCATCCTGGGCCATGGGGCCCGGCGCGGAATACTGTTCGTTATTGCTCCTGGATGGGTTTTCAGCGGAGTTGTTTCTATAGGAAGAATCCTGACCCTTTTTCTCAAGAAACTGTATTCTCCTGGCGTTAACTTCCAGCTGGTTTCTCTTATTGCCATCTCTGTCTTCCCAGGAGTTGAATACAAGCTCTCCTTCAACCAATACAGGCGAACCCTTTCTGCAGAATTCACTTACCAGTTCGGCAGTTTTTCTCCAGGCTATAATGTTCACGTAACATGTCTTTTCCTGCCATTCGCCATTTCTGTCACGGTAGCGCTGATTGTTGGCAATAGACATTTTAGCAAGATGAGTCCCGTTCTCCAGGATCCTTGTGTCCGGATCGCGAACAAGATTCCCGGAGATAATGACCTTGTTGATGCTGGGCATTCTAAGATCCATTACTGATCCTCGCTCTCCATATCTTCCTCTACTATCTCATCATTGATTGCATCGTCCTCATCCTCCCAGGAAGAGAGAGCTTCTCCGTCGCTCCTGAGGGTCAGAAACCTAAGACAGTTTTCGTTGATTTTGAGATGTTTATCTATAGCAGCTGTGACATCTATGCTGCCATTCCATTTAAGGAAATGATATATCCCTTCTGTCTGTTTTTTGATGGGATAGGCCAGAATGCGGCGGCTCCATTTGTCGGAGCCGTTGTATGTGCCTTCATTTTCCTTGATGATCTCTACAACACGATCGTGTCCCTTTTCGATATCACCTTCGGGAATGCTGGCACTCCAGATAATAACAGTTTCGTAGTCTCGCAAACCAGAAACTCCTTCCGTACAGGGTAAAACGCAAACGTTTCCCGACCGGGAGGAGCACTTGTCAAACAGGTTATTATTGCTTCCGGTCCGGGGACTTGCGTCACTCGGGCTGCACAATCAGACTGCGCAGCAAACAACACGCAATTATCGGAAAATCAGCTAATACAGTCAAGCCCCGGAGAAGGAAGCAATCTTCAGCAGTTGAAAAGCTTTCTGCTGCCGAAAAAGGGATCGCAGGTTACGTAGATACCCAGGCTTCTCAAACCGCTTTCATCTCCCGCTGAAGGTATATGGGTAAGGTGAGCTTCGCAGCCCCGTAGCTCGGTAAGCTTCGCCATACCATCTGCCGCGGGTTGAAACACAGCAGCGTTTACGCTCAGAGCAACAAGAACCTCCTCAAGATCCAGGCGAAGAGGCAGGGTATTAATAGATTTCTTGAGGTTTCTTATTGATTCGATAGTAGCGGGTGACAGAAGATGTATATCGTCATCGATCCCCGCGAGGTTCTTGACTGCATTCAGAACTGCAGCGGCAGAAGAATGCATCAGCTTGGAACTTCTGCCCGTAATAACAGTGCCGTCCATCAGCATCAATGCGGCAGCAGAAGCCCGATGCGAAACATCTTCCGGTTCTGTTTGAGGAACACTTCCGCGGGCGGGATCTACCACAGTCCGGCTCTCAGGAGTGAGGTCGTAATCATCCATAAGCAGCTCAACCTTCTGAACTGTTTCCCGGTCTGTGAGTCCCAGGACGTATTCGCAGCTGTACCTGAAATACCGTCTGACGATTTCCTGTTCGGCAGCTCTGCGTACAGCATGATCGTCAATAATTCCGAATCCTACTCTGTTTACTCCCATATCCGTCGGGGAAGCGTATGGTGATTTATCGCCTGTTATCTTTCCGAGAATCCTGTTCAGAAGAGGGAAAGCCTCAACATCTCTGTTGTAGTTTATTGCAGTAATACCATAGGCCTCAAGGTGGAACGGATCTACAAGATTCACATCACGCAAATCGGCAGTTGCAGCTTCGTATGCGGCATTGGCGGGATGCTTAAGAGGAATGTTCCATATAGGGAAAGTCTCGAATTTTGCGTAACCAGCATGTATATCTCTTCTATAATCATGGTAAAGCTGTGACAGGCAGGTGGCGAGTTTTCCGCTGCCCGGACCAGGGCCGGTGACAACTACAAGGGGTTTTGAGCACTTGATGTAGTCGTTCCTGCCGTATCCCTCCTCACTTACAATCAGATCGACATCCGTAGGGTAACCTCTTGTGTAATAGTGTCTGTACACATTTACGCCTCTACGCTTCAGACGGTTTTCGAAAGAGATGGCTGAGGGTTGTTCTTCGAACCTTGTTATTACCACTCCCTTGAGCTCTATCCCTCTTGCTCTGAACCCATCGATCAGCATAAGGGCATCTGCATCGTAAGTAATACCGAAATCCCCTCTGATCTTTCTTTTCTCTATGTCTCCTGCAAAGATGCAAAGTATAATTTCTGCTCTGTCACGCAGTTTCTCGAGGAGACGGATTTTCACATTCGCGTCATAGCCCGGAAGAACCCTTGCTGCGTGATGATCGTACATCAGTTTCCCGCCGAACTCGAGGTAGAGTCTTCCCTTTGCGTTCTCTACCCGCTCCAGGATCTCCCTGCTCTGCTCCTCAAGGTATTTTTCATTATCAAATCCGGTTTTCAGCATTTAGTCTGCTCCCTCCTTACTGGAACTGTCAACCCGCATATCAATGGGATTTTCTAGATAATACAGCGATCTCAAAAAAAGAAAAGGCGGGCTTTCAAAAACCCGCCTTCCCTGTCAGTTATGTCAGCCAGAGTGCTATCTGATGAGCATAGCCTGTGCTGTTACAGATCCCTCTTCAGTATCAAGTCTTACGAAATACAGGCCGCTGGCAATACCAGTGCCGGGACTCCATTCAACCGAGTGAGATCCCGCCTCAAGATGTCCGGTGAAAACAGTTTCCACTATCCTGCCTGAAACATCGTAAATGTTAAGCTGGACATTACCGCCCGATGGAACTGTGAATGCCAGAGAGGCTCCGGCAGCAAGAGGATTCGGAACGGGATGCTCAAGAGAAAGAGCAGGACCGCTTCCGGGAGAGCCCTCTATTCCGGTTCCTATGTCAACCCATTTGATGTCATAGTTGTAATTGTGCAGAAACGCGCCCATGTAGACGGTTCCGCTGGCCGGTACGGTAACATTGAAGGTGACTTCACCCGAAGCATTTGTTTTTGCTTCTTCGTAAAAAGTCATTCCGGTGCCGTAATTATCGACGCCATCGGTCACGGTGACGTTGACGTTACTGACTGGTGTGCCGCCATCCGTTACCGTTAATGTAATATCCTGGGTTCCCGGAAGAATGTTCAGCGGGTGCGAGATCTCCAGCTCTCCGTGATCATCGGCGGAATCGAAAGTCCAGATTTCCATCGCCGGGTCGCCGAACCAGATGTACATTTTAGCGTTGGTAAGGCCCAGGGAACCGTGTGAGGTGATAACGAAAGAAGTTGCTTCCATTATCGCTTCGCATACGCGGAAGGTACCGGTGTTAAAGAGGGCTATGTAGATCTGCTTCATATAGGTGTGGTTGGGAATGGTATAGGAACTGGTGTTTGCTCCGAGGTTTCCGCTTGCACCGTTGGTTCCCCACTGCCACGCTTCACTGAGGCATGTTGAGCCTGTCTCGTACATTCCATTGAGGCATGCGATATTGAAAACAGGCATCATATAGGTATTTTCAAGAAGGTTTATTCTTCCCGCAGACCAGCCGGGAGACCACTGCCAGACATATGCGCTGCCGTGACCTCTGTAGCCTACAGTGCCTATTCCGCCGTTTATACCATCGGAAACCATTGCAGCCGTGCCGCCTTCCGGAGGGTATATTTTTGTGAAAGTGATGTCACATAAACTGTAGGGATAAGCGGCTACCTGGTTGCAGCAGAGCGTATACTTGCCGGGATAATCCTCTTCGTGGGCAGCAAGAATGGTTTCGCTGGGAATGATACCCGTAGTATTTCCATCCGCGAAATCGTAATCCATATATCCGTTGATGATCTTATCAACCTGGAGTACTATCTTGGCTGAATCCCCCGTAATACGTCCGACTGAAATATCAGGGTAGTTTCCGGATTCAATCTGCGCGTAGTAATAATCACCATAGAATGTTCCGTAGTTATAGGATGGCAGTTCGTCATGAGTACCCACTATACAGGCGAAACGAGTAACGCCGGTAAGGTAGTTATTGGTTATTGCACTTTTTATCTGGGAGGGAGTGGCGGGTGCCGGGAGGGTCTCAACCCTGGTGTGCAGGCCGAGGTAATGGTGAGTCTGAAAGAGTTCTGAAACCCAGTCAACGTTGTCCTCAGTGCATACAAAAATATACTCGACACCGACATCCCGGGATCCTGCAACAGGGTTCGCAGCAGCTTCAAAGATATCCCAGTTGATTACACTGGCTTTCATTGCAGGAACCATTGAGGGATTCACAGGAGCCGCGAGGGCTCCGGGAGAGCCGTTGAAATCCACACGGAGGATTATGCTTGACGCCGCTTCAAGAACGCCAGTGCCGGGATTGTAGCGCAGCGGATTCATAACAAGCCTTGCAGCATTAAGCCCGGACCAGCCGCCTTCATTATCAATGTGGGCCCAGTTCCGCGGGAAGACACTGGTTCCATCGTAAAATTCATCGTTCATGACGAATGGGAAAGGTGCATGGGCCATGTCGATATCTGGAGTCTGCCTTGGCAGAATTTGCATATTCTCGTAAACAGTGAAGTTCACTTCCTCAACCGTTACAACAGCTTCCGTTCCAAAGGGAAGGGCGAAAAGCGCTGGAACAGAAGGTAAATCGGGAAGGCCTTCGCTGCCCTGCGGATAACACTCAGGCAGTTCGACCCGATCCCATACCCTGCCCCCGGCGGGAGCATCGAAGAGATTGAATCCGGGAACAGTAACTTCAACAAGCAAATGGTAAGTGTCAGATTCCAGAACAGTTATCTGCGGGGCTGCGCCTTCGGTGCCGCCGAAGGATTGCCAGCTTCCGGTGCTTCCCGGTCCGACCGCGAAGGCAGAAGCGCAAATCAGAATAGCGGATAGAAGAAATTTCATAGTCGATCATCTCCCTGACTATAGAGTAAAGAAATTACCAGTAGTAACAACACAGGAGAGATACTAACCGTTCCCGGGTATGCAGGTCAAGTTGATGAAAGAAAAGCGGGTTCCGGAGAACCCGCTTTTCCAAGTCAGTTATGTCAGTCAGCCGCTATCTGATAACCATAGCCTGCTGAGTGAGAACTCCTCCGTCAGCTGTGAGCCTGATGAAGTAGACACCACTGGCAATCTCGGCTCCTGGAGCCCAGGTTACGCTGTGGGTTCCGGACTCGACAGAACCGCTCAGGATGGTCTCGACCATTCGACCGGACACATCGTAAACGCTGATCTGAACGTTTCCGCTGAAGGGAACGTTGAATCCCAGGGAAGCATTTTCAGTAATCGGGTTGGGGTAGGGCCTGTCAAGAGACAGAGCGGCAGAGGGTCCCTCTGAACCTGCAACACCTGTTCCCAGTATGGTGAACTCACTGATGTCGTACCTGTAATCGTGCAGATATGCGCCAACGTGCATTACGCCGGCTATATCAGGAACGGTGATATTGATGACGGCTATTCCGGAAGCGTTGGTCGTGCCTTCCTCGTAGCATGTCATGCCGTCCAGCATATCGACACCGTCTGTCAGGGTGACATTAACACCCTCAACAGGAACTCCGGCATCGGTCACAGTTATGCTGATGTTCTGGGTTCCGGGACTTACCGATGCAGGTGCCGAGATAAGAAGTTCTCCGGGTTCGGATGGAGTGTCAAAGGTCCATACATCCATGGCCGGGTCACCGAACCAGAGGTACATTCTAGCGTTGATAAGACCGATAGAGCCATGATTGGTTACTATGTAGGAAGCTCCGGCGTTGTGCGCCTCTCCAACCCTGAAAAGGCCGGTATCGTAAAGAGCAATGTATATCTGCTTGATGTGATCGTGGTTTGGTTCGGTGTAGGAGGGGTCGTAGGCGGCAAGGTTGCCGCTTGCTCCGTTGGTTGCCCATGCCCAGGCTTCCGCAAGACATGTACCGGCTGGCACATATTCACCGCAGAGACATGC